>JAFVSW010000157.1 GCA_017503545.1 Lentisphaeria bacterium
CAACGCTTGTGATACAATCCGCGCGCATGAATATAAAATGCCTCACTTAATGCAGTACTGCTGATTTTAAAATCCATGCTCCGTCCGAGTCCGTCAACATAAAAATAATATTCCCCCGGAATATTGAATGTCGAATAATCCAACTCCAGGACCTCTTCGCCGGTAAAAGGAATTTTGCCCTGATAACAAGGGGCATTCTGCCGTGCTTTCAACTTTCCGGTAAAGACCGTGTGCTGATCCGTGCAGCGGCGGATCTCAAATTCTTTGCCCTCAAGATGTTTCAAGGGCAAAGCCCCGGCACTGCCCAGCCATGCCCCGGCATACGCATATTTCTTTTTTTGTTTTTCACCATTTCCTGTCTGATTGAGTTTGAACAGATTGGTCGGCTTTTCTGCTGAATATTGAATTTCCAGTTTGCCGCAGGAGCTTTCCAGCAACAGCACTTCCTGATCTTTCAGTGGTCGGGCAAGCCGTAAGTAAAGGTAGTACGTGAGCTCGGCATTCCGGCTGATCTTTCCGTTTCTTTCGCGCTTTAAAGCGATTTCTTTCTTCCATTCTCCCCGTTGAACGATCTCCACGGAGGATGCCGTTACAGAGAGAGGCTTATTGCATTTTAAAACGACAACCTGAGGAGTCAGGAACTCATGCTCCAATTCAGTTGCGGAACAAGTATTGTAATATAACAGCACTGGGACCAGGGTACTGATACACATGAAAAGCGGAATACTCAGTAAAACTTTTTTCATACGGATACCTCCACTTCGCCGGAAGCAAATTTTTTACAATATTTGAATAGAATGCTTAAAACAGCAAAAAGCATCATCATCTGAATGAAATTCACCTGTTGTTTCATCACCCACTCCAGTGTGGATTGCAGATAAACAGCGCTTAAACCGCCCACAATACCCACCGGAATATAGAACAGCTCTGTTCTGCGTAATTGTTTGACCAGTTTGCAGGCTGCAACATAATAATACCCCAGCCATGCAAGAAATGCCGCCAGTGCAAAAAATCCACATTCTGCCCCTACAAGCAAATAGCTGGTTTCCACGATACCCTCTTTGAAGTCTTTTGCAATCCGTTTATTGTTGTATCGGTATTCGCAATAGGGATACGGGGGATTGATCTTGATCCCCCAGTTATTCAATCCGACTCCGATAAATGGCTTATCACACATCATATTCCATGCGGATGCGGCAAGGTACTGGCGGGTCATCAGAGATTCTTTCGGGGCATTTTCAAAACGTTTGATGATGTTCGGCAGCAGGAGGAGTGCTCCGAAGAAACAGAGAAGAGCGATCGGTAGCAGGATTTGGATTTTCCGCATGTGAAACTGATACCGCAGAGAGAGAATCGCCGTAATCATGCAGCCGAAGGGCAGGCAGACCATTGCCCCGCGGGAATAGGTTCTCATACATGCTGCCGATGCCGCCAGAAAGAATCCAACAAACAAAAAGCGTTTCCAGCCTTTATTCCGATTGAAGTAGTAGGCAAAGAAGATCGGTGCTATCATGCACATATACATACCCATGCTGTTCTGATGGGGAAAGAATCCGGTTGCCTGATGGATCCCTTTGATATGCTGCAATACCACTGAAAGAAAAGTAACTGCTGCTACAATGCCGAAGCCGATCATTACCGTATTGAAATCCCTTGTGTAATACAGATAGTAGTAACTGCAAAGAAAAACAAGATACATCATAATCATTTTCCACAATTCAAACCAACCGTAAAGTACATTGTCTGCATTGAACAGAGAAGGAATGCACAACAGAAAGTAAATCAGATACAATTTGCTGCCCATATCCGGAAAAAGAGGCCTTTTGCGGAACAGGATCCACATGCCGATCAGCATTGCAACGGCGATCAGATAGCTCAGCGAGACTTCCATTCCCCGGGAAGTTCCCCGGTAGGTTTCATGAGAAAAGAAATTGATCGATACCTGATTGAATGCCATTACAGGCAGAAGTACTGCCAGAAACGCATAGCGCATATACTTACGGTTCAGTGTAAGTATATATCCCAGTGGCAGTACGCCCAAAAATGCGATGAGAAAAATCAGGTATTTCATTACCAGCCCTGTTATTGGATGAAGTTCAACGCCGGGAATGTGAATGTACCCAGGAATTGAGCAGTCGGCAACAGTTTGCGGATGAAGACATTGTATTCCGAAATGTTATCATGCGGCACATAAACCACATCCCCCGGCTGCAATCGGACATTGGCACAGCGCCCCTGCAGGATGCCATCGATATCCACCCGGTAGAATCGCGGATTTGCCATGCCGCCGCGGATGATTACGCCATACTGCCAGTGTTCTTCTTTCAAACCCAAACCGGAGGATATGAGTTCAAGAATACCAAGATTCTGATCCCAGAGCCGTTTGTGCGGGCGGTGAATGCTGCCGATGATGCTGACCATGGCTTCCGAGCGGACTGCAATATAAATGTAGTCACCTTTTTTCAGCTTCACATTGTGCCAACGGTCGCCTTTTTCAATGGCAAGAGAAAAATTCACCGGCAGGATCTCGCCGTTTCTGACAATGATACTGTTCTGGTAATCTGCCGCATCCAACATCTGGTCATCAAAGTCACGCACGGCAGAACCGCCCGCCTTGGCAAAGAGATCTGCCAGGCGCATCCCGTTGGAAATGACAAACATACCGGGGTTATTCACCGCACCGGCAATGGTGGCTGTCTGGCTCCTGACATCAATGGCAAATACGCCGAGTTCCGGATTTTTGATATATTGAGCATAGATTTTTTTGATTTTTTCCGAAGCCTCCTCCAGCGTAAGTCCCGCCACCTGAACCTGACCGGCAAACATCACCCCGATCGCGCCATCCGGCGTGACCAGTGATTCCATGATCAGATCCGGATGATTGTAAACCCGGATGCTGATCTTATCGCCCGCATTGATCCGGTAAACCGGTTCCTGCTGGGCATCAAGAGCTTTCAAATATTCCAACTGACGGCGTTTGTCTTCATCGGTCAAGCCTGACTGATCAACGACTCCGCTGGGAAGATTATTGATGTCCGGGAACTGGTCAAAGTTGCCGGTAAAACGATCATAGCAACCGGTAAGAATGTTAACCGCAGAGAACAGCACGAGCAAAAGTATTGTTTTTTTCATCAGATGTAATCTCCAGAAATAATTTTTTCAACGTCAGTGACTCCGGTCAGAACTGCATAAATCTTGTGTTCCTCATCGTGCAGCTGCAAAACACGCCGCAATACGGCACGAGGCGTTTGTTTTTTACCGATGTAAAGCAGTGTAGCATCGCAAATATCATGCAGCTGACGCATCAGCAGACAGGTGGCGTCAAAGGGTTTTTCTCTGGAAATACGGATTAATTGATAATGCTTTTTCAATTCACGCATAACATTATACAGCGAACTGATTTCGTCCGGCTCCAACACGGAAAGATTGCGTACCGGGAAAAATGCAAAGCCGTATCCATAGCCATAACCCTTGCCGTCACCGGAAGAAAAACCGTGCAGATATTCAATTTGGTGCTGCACATCCTTCTCCGTATAATTCACCCCTGTATTACCATTGTCGGAGTAGTAAAAATCGCCGATCTTCTGCATATTCGCACAAATGGTTTCCACTTCGCTTTCCAGTATCAGCCGGATCAGGATCGTGTTCCGTTTTGCTTTTGTAAACTGTTCGTCAAAAAGTACAGAACTCAAAAATGAACCGTCTAAGGAACAGGAGAAAAGCGTGCGCGTATCTTTCAAACCCAGGATAAAACGATAAAACATTTCATTGTTGATGATCTTCCGTTGTTCCATGGTAAAACTTGCCTTTTCATGGGGAATGATACCGACGATATCAAAGAAATCTTTATGGAAAGCGGCTTCTTCAATACCGCTGAATTTACCATGCTTAAGATCATAGGTAACAACAATCGTTGTGTAGATGCCGCTCACAAAAACAGCGGCAATAAATAAGATTGCCAATATTTTGACTGGAAACATTGGAAATGCCTTGATCCCGGTGATCCGTTCGTTAATGATGATGTCGTTGGGAACATGAGCAATATTGCTTCGTACTCTGGTCAATTCTTCCAACAGAAGATTGATATTTTTATCTGTGGTGTGCTTCAGCTGTTCTACGGATTCCAGTTCCGGGATCATATGCTGAAGTTTTGCTTCTTTTTCTTTGACCAAGGCAATTTCTGCCTGAAGTGATTTCATACTGAGTTCCAGTTGATTGAGAATTACTTCAGCCTCCAGATACCGGTTGATGACCCCCTCGATTCCCAGAAGCATATTTTCATCAAATTCGGTAATGTTATTTTTTGCCTTGAAAGCTTCAAACTCTTTGGCTGTCACTTCATATGCCGTTTTTGCTTCCACAAAACGCGGATTGCGTTCTGCAAACATCAGCTTTGCTTTTTCATATGCTCTGGAAGCATCGCGCAGATCGCGGATAAATTCCTGCAGTTTTCCACGATGTTTGATCACAGAGGGCGGCAACTCTTTATATCTCTTTTCGGCAATCGAAAAGCGATGCCGGGCATCCGCAAGTTTTACATTAAGCTCCGCCAAGGCTGCATTTTGTTCCCCCTGGATTTTCTTTACATTCTCCTTCTCTTCCTTCGGATGAATAATACCATATTTCCGGTGCAAAGCATGCAGGCTTTCAATCAGAGCTTTTTGGCTATCCTGAAGCTCCTGCAAACGCTGGTTCCGGGTATCCAGAAAGTTCTGCAATTCAGCCGTCCGGTATTCCTTGTAATTCCGGATCCCGAGAGTAACAAATGTATTGACAAGCTGTTTGACATATTCTTCACTGTCACCGACACCGGTAATGATAAACATATCGTTCTGATCTTTCAGCAATTTGACTTCAATACACTGTTTGAGAACGCATTTCTGTTTTTCAGTCAGGTGCATTTCCTCCACCAGTTGATGGAAGATCTGCTGACGGGAGAATACACCAAGCACATGATTGATACTTAACGGTTTCACCTCTTCACTGGCACGTGGGGTGTAAAAAAGTGTTACGCTTCCCTCATACTTATGGAAAGAATGCGTGAATTGATAGTAACGGAAAGCCGCTCCGGCAATAATCGTCAGCAGAAAAACAGCAATAATACTCCATTTGAATTTCAAAACGGTAAAAACAACCAGTTTCTGATACATCTTCAATTTCTGCATCTGTCTGGTTTCTGCCTGAGAGCTTAATTCATTGTCCAAACTGTTCATAATGCTCCTTTTAATTAAATATCTGCCAATGCTGATAAAGTTTCCTGTTGATGATCTTTTCTCCGGGCATAGCCCCCAATGTCCGGTCTAATTCCGGAATCAATGCTGCCACTGTCGGCATGGTGTACCATCGCCAATCTTTTACCGGGAAAGTCCGGCATTTTATACAATATTTCAACAAATTTTTCAGTGAAGTTTCACCGGAATCTTTACATTTCGAATAAAGATCGGCACCATATTCTCCGCAAATTTCAGCGATTGAACTCCGGAAAAGTTCCCGCACAGCGGACCAGTTCCGGTTCAAATCATCTGTTGTTTCCCGGTCAGGGGACTTTTTGAACGCAACAGCCGTTTTGTAAAGGTCCTTAAAACGGTCTGGTAAATCCATTGCATTGATTGCTGCCGTCCGTTCTGCGAGTGTCCATTTATAATTTTTTTTCGCAATCAGCAAGGCATCGCAGGCTCCAAGGATTGCCTTGTTGATATTTCGCAGAATAAAATCCCGGTCGCCGGAGTTGCTGCTGATTTTTTCCCCCGCCAACAGCAAGCCCATTCCCCGGTTAAGCAGAAGGCGACACACTTCGGAAAATGGAATTTTTTCAGCAGAAAATTCCGGGAGATACTTTGCAAGCAAATCTTCCCCGCAAACCATACGATAACCCCGTTTCAGCTCTTGCATCATAAGACGTCTTGCATTGTTTTTTATATCGCTTATGCTCATAATTGAACTGAAATCGACATCAACCTGCAGTTCTTTTTCGTATTTTCGGGTAACTTCTTTCAACAATTTCCCTGCGCCGGAAGTCTTGCTTCTGGCAAAAACAAAAAAATCCAAATCGTTATAAAGGATACCGTGTTCCCGGTCCTTCCTGACACCGCCATCCCCCCTGCCGTAACTGCCGCCGAGAACAACGCAAAGCCCTGTGCCGGAAAGAGTGCTTCCCATTTCAGCAAGCACTTTTTTCAGCAGCATTTCCGCTTCTTTATCACCGGATGCTGTAAATGTTTTATGAATGTTTGCGTTCAACATAAGTTGCAAATCCTCTTTTGCCCAGACTGCGCAAGACAACCTGTAATACTAAAAAACAGGAGCAATGATAGTGATAATAATAGTCATAAATGCGCCGTTGTTCGGGCGTATTTTGCAGGCTGTAAATTTCTCCCATCTGGAACACAAAATGTTCATTGGCGGGATGGCTCTTGACCAGTTCTTTGCGGAAAAAAAGCACCGCCCAGTATCCCGGATAGCGATCCATGGAAAGTTTCCAGCACCAATGGGATTTTTTATGGCTGAGATAAAACGGCAGCAATAGTAAATAAGGTACAAGAAGAATCAAAGCCAGCAATAGGGCAATGAAATGTTCCCACAAACGCAACAGCCAGGCAGAACGATTTTGAATCGGAGAAAACGTATAACTGAAACTGTTGCGCTCCAGAACGCCGCCCGTATAAGGATCAATGATCCGCCCGGGTGTGACAATTTTATTTTTGATTTCCAGATTGCCGGCTACGTATGTGCGGTCAAAAATAATGGAATGTTCCACAATACAGCCTTTATCTACCAGCGCGCGTTCGCCGATAATTGCAGTTTTGATATCGTTTTGGCTTTCAATAAAGGTGTTGTCCCCCAATACCAGAGGTCCGGTCAAACTGCAATTGTTTTTCATAACAACATTCGTGCCGATGAGGATATGATCCGTTGTGGAATAGCCCGGCAGATTATAATAGTCATCTCTCAAAACTTGAAAATTTACTTCAAAATAACGGATCAGCGAGTCAATATGATAAAATTCAAGATTACTTTTCCACAGTTTGCCCTCTTTATAGCGATATATCCCGTCAACCTCACCGTCATCTTCGCACGGCACAAAGGAATCGTAAATCTCCCCGGCAGAGTAAGCCTTCGGCATAAGCATCCCGTGAAGGATCAAACAATCATCTCCGCACTCTTTGGCATATACTTCAAGCAGATGCCGGACTGTACCGTGACCGCCTCCCTTACGGTACTCAAGAACCAATTCGCCATGCTGATATTCATAAAGATGCTCAGCAAGGTGTTCGTTATATGTCGGCCCGAGCAGCAACAAAGAATCCGCATTGCACCGCAAGGCAAGATCAATAAAATATTCTGCGGCACACCGTCCGCCTACCGGCATCATGCCAAGACTGCGATCCGGAAAATAATCTTTACACCATTCCTGTTCCTGCGTATAAGGATTGATTAAGAGATGTTTCATCTTACCACGCTCCTTTTCCTGTCAGGATTGCCGGAATCGTTTTCAACAAAATCAAAAAATCTTTCCAGAAACTCTGGCTGGCGATATATTCTTTATCCAATGCGATTTGTTTGGAAAAGGGCAATTCACTGCGTCCGGAAACCTGCCACAGACAGGTTATCCCAGGCGTGATGTTCAATCTTTTTCGTTCTTCCAAAGTATAAGCACGAACTTCAGTGGGTAAGGGCGGTCTTGGACCAACCAGACTCATATCGCCCAAAAGAACATTGAAAAGTTGTGGTAATTCATCAATGCTGAATTTACGGATAAAACGCCCGATTGGTGTAATGCGAGGATCCCGTTTTATCTTGAAAATAACGCCATCGCCGGATTCATTCTGTTTCATAAGCTCTGCTTTGCGCATTTCCGCATCAATATACATACTGCGGAACTTATAAAATTTGAAGTGTCTGCCGAATTTTCCCACCCGAACCTGACTGAAAATAATGGGACCCGGACTGGTGAGTTTGATCAGTAAAGCAGTTATCAGAAATATTGGACTCCCAACAATGATGGCAACAATTGAGATAATGATATCCATCAGACGCTTGAAAAACACAGAACAACGGATCGTAAAATGCCACATTACCATTCGTAATTGGATTTTGTTGTGATGGAGTGCTCCCGGGCGTTTCAATTCCCGGCGCAGTGCAATAATTTCATCATACCGGTTCATTGCTCTTTATTGCTCCTTAATATCTGCACAAACTTCTTCAACTCATTACGACCTCTTTCCACATCGCTGTTCAAAGGGATTGATATCTGGTAAGTATAGTGTTTCTCCCCGGGTCTGAAGTGCCGGCGAAATCCAAGAAAACCGGGTGTGGAAAGTTTTTCGCTACTGTACCATACCCATACCAGGATCCGGTTGCCGCCTTTACTCGCATCAATTTCTGTAACGGCAAAATTGTCATGCAAATACAGAACATCTTCAGAATGAACCGTCCACATACTCGTTCGTAAACAATGGCTTGCCGGATGGATCTCGTGAATATTTTCGCCGCATTCCACTGCCAGAACAGAAATCTCTGTATCCGCTTTTGTGTAGCGATACTGTTTTACCGTGCTGGTTACAAAAAAACGTTTGGTGTTTGCATCAGGCTGTATGCTTCTTCCCCAGAATTCTCCGCAGTGCGAAGGAAACTCAGGAATAAAACTTGTTCCTTTAAAGTACAACGCTTTGGAATGTAACAGGATAAGACCGGTTACAAGTGCTGCCGCAAGGAAAAAGATCGTACTGCATTTTACCAGGACTCCGGTTCGTTTCGTATACCATATCCAGATCAAACACAATACCGCAAGAAGAAATTTTACTGCCCACGCTGTTGCTACCGGACACATCATAACCAACGAAAGCTGATAACTGGAACTGGGTGTGCCAAGCAGCAATAGAATGGTTATCGGCAGAACTTTGTATGCAAAATTCCAGGAGCCCAGCAGCCATACCGCAGAAAAAATCACACACACTGCAGATGCCACAGCAAGGGCATTGATATGGTGTATCTGTTCCAGTAAGGTCAATATCAGACACGGAATCAACACCGGCAGTGCGTAAAAATCGCATTTTTCAAATTTTTCCTTATGGATTGCCCAAAATGTTGCTGGAATACTGAGCAGGAAAAAAATCCAATCCCAATGGTCAAGTCTGGAGCCTGTCCACGTCTGCCAAAGGTAGGTGGAATGAATCAGCAGGGGTAAAAATGATACACAAATAAGAATTATTTTGATCATGATCTTTCCCCCTCCTGTTCACGGTCCGGTACAGAAAAAATCTTTCCGAAGACAAGAAATATAAGGATGGCAAAAACAATTTGCACATATCCAAGCACGATATGCCATGTCCCTTGCAGAATACAACCTCCCCAGATGTGGAATAATATTACGGTCAGTATGATTCGTAAACTGTTTCCCACAATGATTGCCGGGATAATAAAAGCAAAATGCAAAAATTTCCATAATGTTTTTTTGTGGAGAAGCTGTACCGCAATAAATGCAATCAAGATAAATGCGTCAAACTGATTAATCCCGCTGCAGGCATCCGTTATCGCAATATTGACCGTTGGCAGATGAAGCGATGTCCCCGAATATGCCACGCTCATACCGCATAATTTCAAAATCCCTGCGCTCAATGCTGTGGCACTTAATCTTAACGGAAAACTCAGTAAAAGCAGAAACTCCTCATGATAAGGCATAAAAACGCAACACCACAATGCCGGTAGTACACTGTTTAATGCCATGATCCTGCCGCTGAAGTAAAGTACCAAAGCACAAATCAACAGGCTGAACGCAAATGCCGTGCTTAAACTGCCCGGAAAATCATGCGTGGGAAGCAGAGCAAGAAAGTTTGCCGCAAGAAGCATGATCCAGGCGATACATTTTTCCAGGAAGTATGACGGCTGGCATGCCATTGATACAAAATGTTTCTGCATGAGTACGATCAATATGAATGCCATTATCAAGTCAACCAGTGCCGCATCCCACATACCGGATGTAAACAACGGAACTGCCGCAAAAAATGCAACACCCCCGAGAAGCATTCCATATAACGCTCCCAGAGGATGTTTTTTCAGCAGTTTCTCGTATGTTTCTTTTATATTCATAGCGGCATTCAGTGAAGTTTTCTCAAGTACTCAAGAGCGATGCTGTTGTCAGGGGAGATAACCAGTAATTTTCGGCATAGGTCTCGTATCTTTTCCTGTTGTGTATTTATGTCACACTCTGTGATACATTGTTGCATTCCGATGATCCACAAAGATTCCATTTTACGCGGCAGCGGTGTGTGGGGGGAAAGTTTGATAACTTCAGGGATCATGGACGATTTTCCCTTTTTATGCAGTTTATCCGCATAACAAAGCTGCGTTTCCGGCATTTGTGGTGCCAGTGAGTAGGCGCGATGGGATAAACTTAATGCCCGGTCCAGATCACCGAGTTCGGCATAAATCTCTGCCGTATTAAGCAATACCGTCAGCTTCAGCGGTGAGGTGTCCGGGATTTGTTCATATTTTTTCAAGGCCGCCTGATTGTGTCCGTTTTCTGCCAAAACTTTTGCGGCAAAAAACAGCAAGGCCGGATTGTTGTTGGCATCCGCATTTTTCAGAATCGCAACTGCCTGTTCATTTTTTCCGCTGTTCAGCAGGAGCAACGCTTTGCAATAAGGTTCATAAAGTTTATCTTTACTCAGAAAGAGCAAGTCTGACTCGCGCTTCATGGTGCTGGCAAAAGCCCAGTATTCCGGCAGAATTTCCTGCGAAAAATTCTTTTGGAACAGTTTTGAAACCTGGTCGAAATCCCCTTTTTTTATGTTCAGGTTGATTTCGTATCGCAAGGTATCATTGCCTTGAGAAACAAATTGCTGTTTGTAACGTGCAATCAGTTTTTCAGCTTCTGCAATGTCTGAAGAAAGCGCGTATTCGATTGCAAGTTTCAGTATCCCTTGATCATTTCCGAAACGTTTCACTGCATCGTCCAGTAATACCGGATTGATAGAGTTGGTACTCTTTTGAGCAAGCAGGATTAGTTTTACGAGAGAAACGTCTTTTTTGCGTTCATAGAGTTGTGATGCAAGAGAAAGAAGTTTTTGCCGATTCTGATTGCTGTTGCCGGTAAAAGATCTTTTCAAAAAATTCAACAAAATGTCATCTGCCTGTTCCTGTAATGCAGCGAAATCCCGGTGAGCAAGCAATGCATTATAACTATCCTGAACTGTTTGCAGATCTCCGTGTTGAATGTCCGTACAGAAAAACAGAAACGCCGCGAAGGGGGTGTTGATATTTTTGCGCAATGGCGCAGTAAGTTCTTTCAAGGCAGCTGTGTCTTTTTCTAACAACGCAAGCATTGCTCTCAAGTAATAATCGCACAGCATTGCCCGGTGACCGGAATCCGATTGATACGCTTTCTGCAAGTCTGCTATTTTGTTCTTCTGATTCAACAGACAATATATTTCAGCACACTGTATTGCAACCGTATGATCATGATAGATCGAAAGATGTTTTTCAAAAATCTTCAGAGCTTTCCCCAGACTGCGATAGTTGGCATAAAATCGCCCCAGTGCCGGTGCAAATGCGTATTCGTTTGCATTGTATGCCTGCAATAAAAACTTTTCTGCGGTATCAATATTCTGCATGGAAAAATAAAGCTCTGTTCTGGCAACAGAAACTTCCTGTTGAAGAAATATATTGTCATCAATTTGAAGTTTGTCGATTGCCGCAAGTTTTTCTTCCGGAGAAAGTTGTGTTTGGTTAAAAAGCAGAGAGGAAAGTGTTCCGAGACGGTTGTCATCTCCCCATTTTTGCATTTGCTGCTTGTAGCTGTTTATGTTGCCGTTGCGCCCGGCAGCATAAAGCAGGATCGGCTGATATTTGCTGTTCAGGGAGTCTTCCTGAGCAAGAAAGGTTTCCAAACGGTCGAAATATCGGGCAAAACAAAGGCTGTTGATGTAGCGTTCCCTGTTATCGTCGCTCAATGGATTGAGCCGGTAAGCCATGTAGCAGTAATACACTTGTTCCGGATAAATTTTCCTTTTACGGGCAATCTCACCCAGCATAACAAATGCCGCCTCATTATCACTGTCGTTCCGTACCACTTGCAGCAATTGTTCCTCTGCAAGTGAAAGTGATGCTTCATCCCCGCGTTGAAAATTGCGTTGAGCTTCTTTGAAAAGGCGGACATTCTGATAGTTGGAGAACAACAGATAGACTGTCACTCCGACACATACGAGAAGTATCAGCAGAGACAAAATAATCAGTATGAGACGAGATTTCTTCATGTTTTTTCACACGGTTCAATATCAATCCCGCTTTGGTAGAGATTTTATTTGGAAGCGAGAAGTTTTTTGCGCTTTTTTAAGTAAACCAATGTTCCGCCCCCCACAAGCAGCGTGGCTATGATCCCGGGCAGGGGCTGTCCGGAAGGAGTTTTGCCGGAGGCA
>JAFVSW010000025.1 GCA_017503545.1 Lentisphaeria bacterium
GATCCGCGAAAATTTCCCTGCAGAAATTGCAGAAGCCAACATTGAAGTATTCCTCCGTTCCATCGGAGAATAAATAATAGTATAACAGGAAAGCGAGTTATAAAGCTATGGCAAATCAAGTGATTCATCCGGCAAGTGCAATGGACTTCATGCCGGTGGAAAAATTACGCGCGCTCCAGTTGGAACGCCTGCAGCAGACCGTCAAGCATACATACGATAATGTGCCGTTGTTCCGCCAGCGTATGGATGCACGCGGTGTTAAACCGGAAGATGTCCGTGAACTGAAAGATTTGGCAAAATTGCCGTTCAGTATCAAAACGGACTTGCGTGATACTTACCCGTATGGTTTGTTTGCTGTTCCTCTGAAAGATGTTGTGCGTCTTCATGCTTCCAGCGGCACCACAGGGAAACCGATTGTTGTCGGTTATACAAAAGGTGACTTGGAAGTGTGGGAAAATGCCATGGTACGTGCGTTGGCAGGTTGCGGTCTCCATGCCGGTGACGTTGCACAGGTTTCTTACGGATACGGTTTGTTCACCGGCGGTTTGGGCGTACATCAGGGGTTCCAGGCGTTGGGAGCAACCGTGGTCCCTGCATCCGGTGGTAATACGGAACGTCAGATCATGCTGATGAAAGACTGTGGCGTCACCTGTATTGCCTGTACGCCCAGTTACTTCCTGCACTTGACTGAAAAAGCGCAGGCGATGGGGGTCGATTTGCGTGAATTGCCGTTGCGTGCCGGTATTTTCGGTGCGGAACCGTGGACAAATGAAATGCGGGAACGCATTGAAAGCGTTGCCGGTATCAAAGCATACGATATTTACGGCTTGTCCGAAATCTGCGGTCCCGGTGTCGGTTGCGCCTGCGAAGCACAGGATGGACTCCATATTTTTGAAGACCATTTCTATCCGGAAATCATCAATCCGGAAACGGGCGAAGTTCTCCCGGACGGTGAAGAAGGGGAATTGGTATTCACCACTCTGACAAAACGTGCCATCCCGATGATCCGTTATCGTACACGCGATATTACCCATATCCGTACTGATGTCTGCTCCTGCGGACGTACGATCCGCCGTATTGCTCAGATCGGCAGAAGAAGCGATGATATGTTCATTATCCGCGGCGTGAACGTGTTCCCGTCTCAGATCGAAACTGCGATCATGAAAGTGGAATCTGTTCTCCCGGTTTATCAGATCATTCTGACCCGTTCTCATGGATTGGATAATGTGGAAGTGAACATTGAAGTCAACGAATCTCTGTTCCACGACAATGTGGCTGGAATGGAAGAAGTTCGCGCAAAGATTTCCCATGCGATCGAAAGCACATTGGGGATCCGCGTGATTGTTCACATGCTTCCGCCGAACAGTATTCCGCGCAGCGAAGGCAAAGCCAAACGTGTTTTGGATAAACGTGACCTTAACGCATAATTTCACAAGGAGAGAGAATTTATGAAAATCAAACAGATCTCTGTATTTTTGGAAAACAAGACCGGTGCATTGGATAAGCCGTGCCAAATCCTTGCTGAAAACGGGATCAGTCTTTCCGCATTGACGCTTGCTGATACAAAAGAATTCGGTATTCTCCGCATTGTTGTCAAGGATTGGAAAAAAGCTCTTGACGTTCTGACGCAGGCAGGTTTTATGGCAAAAACTACTGATGTTGCGGCATTGGAAGTTGACCACAAAGCCGGCAGTCTGGCAGCCGTGATGAAACGGATTTCCAAACATGGAATCGGCATTGAATATATGTATGCATTCCCCTACGGGATTGATGATAAAGCCGTTATTATCTGCCGCTTCGGTGATGTGGATCAGGCTTTGAATCAATTGCAGGCGGAAGACGGACTCGTTTTCGTTTCCAAAGACAAACTTTTTGCAGAATAAATCAAGTTTTCCAGTGAACGGTACAAAGAACAATATATTTATTTTTGATACCACTCTGCGGGATGGCACGCAATCCGGAGGGATTTCTTTTTCCTGTACGGATAAACTCCGTCTTGCAGAGAAACTGGATGATTTGGGCGTTTCCTATATTGAAGGCGGCTGGCCGGGGTCGAATCCCCGTGATGCCGCATTCTTTACCGCTGCACGGAAACTGCAATTCCGTCATGCCCGTTTGACCGCATTCGGCAGTACCCGGCGTATTGGCAAAACGGTCGATAAAGATGAAAATTTACAAGCATTGCTTCAGGCGGAAACGCCGGTTGTCAGCATTTTCGGAAAAAGTTGGCTTCTCCATGTGCGGGAAGTATTACATGCTTCTCCGGAAGAAAATCTGGACTTGATTGCGGAATCCTGCCAATATCTCAAAGCGCATGGCAGAGAAGTGATCTTTGATGCAGAACATTTTTTTGACGGCTACAAAGAAGATCCGGAATACGCTGGGAAAGTTCTTGTTGCCGCAGCATCTGCCGGTGCCTCCTGCGTCACATTGTGTGATACCAATGGCGGGGCAATGCCGATGGAGATTGCAGAAATCTGTAAAGATGTACTGCAAATCTTGCCGGAAACAACATTCCTTGGGATTCATTGTCATAACGACAGTGAACTGGCAGTTGCCAATTCCATCTCAGCCGTCCGTTCCGGAGCAAAACTGGTACAGGGTACGATCAATGGTTTCGGCGAACGCTGCGGGAATGCAAACCTTTGTTCCATTATCCCGGCGTTGCAATTGAAAGCCGGGTACGGATGTCTGCCGGATGGCAAAATTACCCTGCTGAAAGAAGTCAGTTATTTTGTGGATGATCTGGCGAATTTGCGCCACGATCCGCGTCTGCCGTTTGTGGGAGATCTTGCATTTGCTCATAAAGGCGGGATGCATGTCAATGCGGTAAAGAAAAATCCGGTAACGTTTGAACATATCGTTCCGGAATCGGTAGGGAACCGGCGTCGGATTCTGGTATCTGATCTGTCCGGAAAAAGCAATATCCGGATCAAGGCGGCAGAATTGGGAATCGACCCCGGTACAGAGGAACAGGCGGCAGAATTACTTGCCATACTCAAAGAAAAAGAAAATACGGGGTATGAATATGAGGCAGCAGATGCCTCCCTTGCATTGCTGATGTATAAAACATTGCATAAATGGACACCTTTTTTTACCCTGGAAGGATTCCGTGTGATCGTGGAAAAACGCAAATATGATGATGGTACAGCCATTGCAGAAGCCACGGTCAAACTCAGCGTGAACGGCGTAAGCCGGCTTATGGCAGCAGAAGGGGATGGGCCTGTGAACGCCCTTGACCTTGCTTTACGTAAGGCTTTGGAGCGTTTTTATCCGGAAATCAGCGGGATTCACCTGCTGGATTATAAAGTACGGATTATGGAAGGGGTAAATGGTACAGCTGCCCGGACCCGGGTATTGATCGACAGCACGGATGGTGCAAAGATCTGGGGAACGGTGGGCGTAAGTGAAAATATTATTCAGGCATCCTGGGAAGCCCTGGTTGATTCGGTGGAATACGTTCTGTACCGCATGAATGCAAAGCCGGTCAACCCGGATATGGAATCAAATGGATAATGATATATGGAGAACTGAGAGGATGTATATGACAAAACGTTTTCTTCTGGTTGCAACCGTGTTGCTGACCATGGTATTTTATTTTGGTCCTTCTACAAAAGCAGAAGCCGTTGACCCGGCCACAATCGCCGTGCTGACGCCTGTTGCAATGCAGGCGGCAAAGATCATTGCGCCGTATATTGTGCGTACTGTCCGCGGCATGTTTGTTCTTCTCTTGAAATCCGGTGGAAATCTGATCAGTTTTTTCCGTTTCCCGATTGGACTGTTTCAATCGACATTTCTTGCTCCGTTCGGACAATTTAAGAATGGGATCATCAATATGGGCAAAGGACTTTGGGCTCCCTTCCAAATGTGTGGGAATCTATTGATGTTACCTTTGACAATCTTCGGCATCGGGGTGTAGGATGCCGGAGAGTGAAAAAACACCCATTTCCGGACGCGCTGCCCATAAGATCCGCAGAAAAATCGGACCGCTGCTTGAAAGTTGGTACGATGATTCCGGAACGGAAGCAAGCGGCGCGTTGATGAAATTTCTTCCGGAAAGCACTACCATGGCGGACGCCCTTCAGAAAGTCGTCAAAAAGAAGATTCCGCCGTATATGATGGTGATTTTTGAATTGCGGGAAAACTGGCAGGATATTGTCGGTGCCGTTTCCGCAAAACGGACTATGCCTGTCCGGTATAAAAACGGTATTCTGGATGTGGAAGTGTTACATCCGGCATATCTTGCTGCCCTTTCATCCAAAACGATCAAAGAGGCGATTTTGTCAAAAGTCCGGCAATATCAAGGTGCCGCAGATTGTACACAAATCCGTTTTGTACCTGCCGGTGGTATGGATCGCACGCCGCGTTAAACGATATTTTTTCTCAAAAGCGGAGTTCAGCCCAACATTTTTTCAGAATTTCCGGGGATACTTTCTGTTTCAGCGGAATTTCCGGAGACCATGCCTGAATCCGCGCTTCTTCCAACATCAAAAACAATTGACGAATTGAGTCTGTATTTTCCGGTGTCTTGCCGCTTTGCGCCAAAACATGAAATTTCCGGATAATCTCTGCGATTTCAGCACCTTTTGTACTGTCTTTGCCGGGGGAAGTCTTTGCCCGGTCAAGGCGGATCCCGATCGCTTTCAAATATCTGCCATATTCACGGACGGCTTCCGGAATCCGGAAAAAACGATCCCGGAACAGATAATCCATCTGCTGTTCCACATCCATTCTGACCGGATGATCGCTTGCAAAATCATCAGCAAGCCGCTCCCAGATCATATCCGCATTATCGGCAATTGCATCCAGAAATTCCAGATTTTTCTGAAATATTCCGGCAGAATGATCGCGCACGTTCCAAATTTCCTGTTCCAGCATTTCTGCGGAACGTACTGTTTCCGGCGGATTGCGGAATGCAGAGAGAATGGAGTGATCGATCAAATCATTGATCCAATCCGGATACGTTTGGAACGCCGGATATTTTTTATTGACGACGGATTTACATTGTGACCGGAATTGTTTGATCATACCCGGATAATGAATACGTACCAGCCGGGTAAGTCCGGCACGATGATTCCGGAATGCTTCGCCCTGATTCAAAAAGAGAGAGCAGCCGACCGTTTCGCCTTCATCACACAGGGCAGGGTAGGCTTCTTTTTCATGCTTCGGAGAAATGCGGACCGTTTCCGGCAGAATCAAACCTTCCGGCCAGTCATTGCATCCGGAACAATGATATTTTTCCGCAACCGGTAATGTTTTGGAAATCGTAGAAGCAGAGGCATCTTTGCCGGGCACACGGTCGATCACTTTCCGCACTTTTCCGGATGGATCGGTCAAGGCGATACGAATTTTCAGATAAGAGGGATATTCTATATTTTCCAGAATATCTTCCGGTACATCCAAATCATATTGTTCCTGGAGAAAATCCATCATGCAGCGGTGGAACGGCTGTTCTGTAAAAAGTCGTCCGGCACGATATTCTTTCATGAAATTTTGAGACGTATCATGGAGCGGCATCAATTCTTTCCGCAAATGTTTCGGCAATGCCCGGAGGGCAGCTTCCACTTTCCATTGCATCCAACCGGTAACGGGATAATCATGGATATGTTTTCCGACAAGATTCAGACAATTTTCCGGCACAAGATAAGTCAAACCGTCTTCCGGTTCGCCCGGATCATAAACATAAGACACATCCAGTTTGATTCCGCAACTTTCGATTTGATCGGGATAATCTTCCGGGTGAAGTTCTTCCGGATCACACCAGAGGAACGATGCTGTCCCCGGTGTAAAGTCGATATGATTCCGTTTCCAATGGAGTTTCACATCCCTGCCGCATAACATATCCTGCGGGATGACCGATTCAAAATGTTTTTGTATGGATGGAAAATTCACAATGGAATCCGGTCTGCGCTGTTTGATTTCCAACAATTTCAACGCCTGTAATTTCCGGGAGAATGCATCGGTCCATGTCCCCGGTATCATAACTTTTCCTTCCGTCAAACCTTCATGAATAAAAATTTCTCTTGTTTTAACGGGATCGATCCGCATATAAGAACAGCGGCGACCGGGATGGATCAGGAGTTTACCGGCGGTGACACGCTCCCGTGCATAGACAAATGCCGATGTTTCTTCCCAGGCGATGCGGTCATAAATCTTTTTACAGAGGAATGGCGCGATTTCTTCCAACCATTGCGGCTGAATCTCTGCCACACAACGGGCAAAGGTCCGGGAGGTTTCCACAATGGAGAAAGATAAGATCCACTGTGGAGCATTTTTCCGTTTTGCCAATCCGGAACCGGGGAAGATGGCACATTTTCTGCCATTCATATCAGAATACATGCCGGATTCCGGATCCAGCATGGCAAGATTACGGGGCAACCCGCTTAATAATGCTTTATGCAAAGGATCGAATTTGACTTTGAAGGAATCGAAGGGTTCCACTGTCCCGGAGGCGATCGTATCCATCAATTCTTCTGCCAGGTTGCGCCATTCTCTTGTGCGTCGGTAATTCAAAAAATTACTTTTTGTGAACTTGCGCAAATTGGCATTGGACTTTTCCGCTGCCTCCGTAACGGCACACCATAAATGGAGAATGGAAAGAAAATCCGAGGTGTCAGATTGATATTTCTTATGGGCAGTATCTGCCGCTTTTGCATCATCAAACGGGCGTTCTTTCGGGTCAGATATAGATAAAAAGGCGACGATCACTGCCAGTGGGGAAAGCATATCCGTTTTTTCTCCGGCAAGCAAAATCTTTGCAAGATGGGGATCCAACGGAATGGAGGCAAGACGCCGTCCGGTTTCTGTAATATGATTTTCTTCATTCAACGCATCCAAATCATGCAATGCGGTCAACCCTTCCCGGATCAGAGCGGGACCCGGCGGATCCACAAAGGGGAAAGTGGAAATTTCCGGCAAGCGGAGTGTTTCCATTTGCAGAATAACACCGGCAAGAGAAGAACGCTGGATTTCCGGATCCGTATAGGCTTCCGCTTTTTCAAATTCTTCTTCGGAATACAAATGAATACATACGCCGTCGCGGACACGCCCGCATCGCCCGCGCCGCTGCATGGCACTGGCTTTGGAAACAAATTCAACCCGTAATTCCTGAATCCGGGTACGGGGATTGAATCGGCTCAATCGAACCAGCCCGGTGTCAATGACGAACTGTATACCGGGTATTGTCAGTGAGGTTTCCGCAACGTTGGTGGCAAGAACGATTCGCCGTTTATTGCTCCGTTGAAAGATCTTTGCCTGATCACCGGCAGAAAGTCGCCCGAACAGCGGGAGGATCTCCGTCCGGGGATAACGCCGCCCCTGAAGCATTTCCGCGGCAGCACGGATTTCCCGTTCTCCCGGCAGGAATACCAGAATATCGCCATCGTTGGACAGGCTGGAAATAAATTCCACACCACGGGCAATATGTTCGGAAAGTTCTTCATCTTCCTGCGCCGGCAGGTAAAAATCTTCCACGGGGAACGTTCTGCCTTCCGCCTCAATGACCGGTGCTTTATCAAAAAACTCACTGAGCCGGGAATTTTCCAATGTGGCGGATGATATGATAACACGTAAATCTTTCCGCCGTTTCAACAATAACTTTACGTAGCCGAGAAGAAAGTCAATATTCAAACTGCGTTCATGAACTTCGTCCAGAATCAAACAGTCATATTGTAATAAATCCGGATCGTGACATGTCTCCGCCAGCAGGATCCCGTCTGTCATAAACTTGATTACGGTGGAATCGGAGGTCCGGTCATCAAACCGCACCTGATATCCGACTTCCTGCCCCAAGGTACACAATGTTTCATTTGCCAACCGGTCGGCAAGAGCGGAGGCGGCAATTCTCCGGGGCTGCGTACAACCGATTCTGCCATTACGTCCGAAACCTTGCTGTAAGGCGGCTTTCGGCAACTGTGTTGTTTTTCCGGACCCCGTAGCACCGCAAACGATCACGACATTATGATCCCGTAAGGCTTTACAGATATCCGGGATTTTTGCGGTAATGGGCAATTCTTCCGGGAATTTGCAATGGAGCCGTTCGGCAAAAGGCACAAGAGACCGTTCTGCCGCTTTTTTCAGGCGAATGGCAAAATCAGCCAATTCTTCTTCCTGTTCCGGGGCAGGGGAATGTTTCAGAATTTCAATGACTTTACGGCGTTGATTATTCAAACGGCGGCGGTCCGTCAAACGCAAATTCTTCCAGATTTCATCCAGTTCACGGATTGCACTGTTACGGTGATCGTTCATAAAAAGCAAGAAAGAACAGAAAAGATATTATATACCTTTTCTGTCCTGTGATTGTTGGAATAAATGTCAGATATGAAGTGTGGCACCCGGCTGGATCTCATGTACCTTATCTTCTGCAAGAATGAATACATTCTGGCAGGATGGATTGTAGATCGTACGGCAATCAGCAGATGTTTCCAGATTCCGGCAGGCTTCCACATATTGATAAATTTCCATATTGGTTGCATACCAGACTTCTTTGCGATTCTTCATCTTATCACAGAATTCTTCGATGACTTCCCAGTTGTCCATCCGGTCAAATTCGTAAGAATGTCCCCAGATATACAACATCTGAAGTCCATAACGGTTCGTCAGGAACGGATCAATCCGGCGGATAATGTCACCGTTATGATGACAGGTTGGATTCCAAGTCAGCCAGTCTTTTCCCGATGCCGGAAAGAGACTGGTGGAATTGGTGGAGGCAACGGTACGGCAATAAACAATACCGGCGGTTGCCAATGTATCGATCACATCCTGATTATAGGATCCGAAAGGATATGCCATGCCTTTGATAATCTGACCGGTGATCTTTTCCAATTCCAGACGATCCTGAAGCACATCATTGAGCATGGCTCCGTGGAGCAGCATTTCTTCCCGCGGGTGGGAAAAACCGTGACATGCCACTTCGTGTCCCTTATCCAGATAGAGAGATTGAAGTTCATCCGCTTTGATACAGGTCTTATGGTTATCATCAAGCAGCCAGCCTGCATTGAGGTTGAATGTACCTTTCATCCCGCAGGATGTCAGAATATCTGCAAGTCTCCGGTCTGCAACATTGCCATCATCATAACTGAAGGTCAATACACGGGTACGTCCTTCCGGAAATACATAACCTACTCTCATTTTTATTTCTCCTCAACAATAAAAATTAATTTTGCTCCGTTACGGGATAATTGACGGTTTGCCCAACGTCCGAATTCTTCCCGGGAATCCCGTCCCCAATGCAGAAGACTGTCTTTTTTACCCCGGTCTTCATGGGCAGAACCGGTACAACATAAATCTGCGGGAATCCGGATGGCATACACATCACCTTCGACGGCATCCGCAAGTTGCGCCCGTACAAATTTTTTCAAAATTGCAATGGTTCCGGCAGCGCGGAAACACGGTGTTTTACTGTATGTTCCATCGGCAAGACGCACCAGACAATTTTTCTGCCATGGATAATTTACTGCATCAAATTCCGCTTTGATCGTTTCCGGTACAGTTTGTTCCGTTTCATAACGGAGTGACCAGACAAAACGGAGATTTCTGCCGCCGGGAACGGGTGTTTCCGGTGTTTCGCCCCGGAATTCAAACACATTCCAATAGAACATCAAAGCATCTTTTTCTTTGCGGATGGTATAAAGTGATGTTCCCGGCATACGGGACGGCAGATCCCAACGCCAAATGGAATTTCCCAATTCAAAACTCAATTTTGTTCCATTGCAGTCAAAAAAGTCAATGGTTACAGGAATCAGATTCTTGCGATAGATTTCGGTCCCATCGGGCAGGGCAGCAAAGTCGATGAGTTCTCCATTCTGCAATGCGCCGCTTGCCACCTGTTCCGCAATCTGTAATTTTGCCAAACCTTCCACTTTCAATCCGCCCGCCGTAATGGAGCGCATTTCAAAAGAGGGACGAAGGATAAAATCGGTACGGACCGCCATTCTGCCATCCGAAAACTCAAAGCGTTTCTGTACTTCCGGTTCTGCTCCGAAGGGAACGGAATCCGTCATTTCTAAAGAACATTCTTCGCCATCTGCGGAAGCATGAGGACGGCGGAGTCCGGCGACGCCCATGGATAATGGATAATCTCCCGGCACCGCATCCAAGCCGCTGACGGTGAATGCACCATATTGGAATTGGAATGATCCGGTAACAGGGATATCCGGTGTAAACGTAAATGTTTCTTCCTGTAAAACAGGTTTGCCTTTTATGTATTCAAACGTATTCATCAGCCAATCACCTGAAAAATTTCATCTTGGGGTTTGCGTCCTGTATTGCGGCAGGCATCTGCTTTTGCATATCCGATGGGAGATATGGCGACCGTATGCCAGGGCTTTTCGATATTCAACGCCTGATCCATTTCATCCCGTTTGAATGCACAGATCCAGCATGTTCCCAACCCTTCCGCTGCCGCTGCAAGAACAAAATGTTCCATGGCAATGGCAACGTCGATCACAGAAGCGGATTCACCTTCAAAACGATGCCATGCCTGTGTTTCATCTTCCATTGCAACAAGAATTGCCGGGGCTTCTTTCAACCAGGGCTGCGTATAAACAGAACAAATCTTTTCCCGCAATGCGGCATCGCGGACCAACAGAAAACGGATGGGCTGACGATTGCAGGCTGTCGGTGCCAGATTAACGGCATTCCCGATCCGCGCCAGTACATCATCCGGGATATTTTTTGAACTGTCATATCCGCGATAACTTTTGCGTTTCTTCAAAACTTCATAAAAATCCATTTTGTTATTCTCCTTCATCATTATTCATATTACATGGTAAGATACCACAAAAATGTGGATTTTCAATATTTTTTCTGAAAAAACAGGAATCTTTATTTCTGTTGGAGTCATTCTTTCATCACGCTATCCGGCAGAACCTTTGTATTTTTTAGAAAAACTGTTTTGAAAAATCGTTATTGTGTGCTATATTATAAAATGTATTATTGTATAACCAACAGAAATTTATAAAATGAAAGGTACAGACTCATGTCTTTGAATCAGCAAATGTGGATCGATCGCTGTCACAAGTATTCTTATATTGATGGCGAATCCGGATTTCAAGTCAATTTCGCAGGAATGAATTTCCAGGAAGCCGATCTGCTCGCCGTTGAATCCCGCATCCCCGCCGTTCATGCAGAAATGCAGAAAATTGAACTCGGCGAAATCAAAAATCCCGATGAAAACCGTAAAGTAACACACTTTACCGATCGCTCTGCCTATACCGGCGGACAGGAATTTGCTGACGTGGAAGAATTTGTTGAAGCAATCCGTACCGGCGCAATCAAAGGTTCCAAAGGTCAGAAATTTGAAAGTGCTATCATCAACGGTATCGGTGGTTCCGCACTCGGTCCCCAGTTGGTTCAGATGGCTATCAATGGTCCGTACTGGAATGAACTTTCTGAAGCAAAGCGCAACGGTTATCTGAAGATCTATTTCCTTGACAACACAGATACCGCAGGCGGCGTGGATGTGTTTGAAGTATGTGATCCGGCTACAACATTGGTTGTGAATATTTCCAAATCCGGCGGAACACAGGAAACCAAAAACAATATGATTTTCTGCATGGAAAAATATGCCGAAGCCGGTGTTGATTTTGCAAAACATGCCTGTGCTATCACAATGCAGGGCTCCGAATTGGATCTCTTTGCAAGAAAAAATAATTGGCTCAAAGTGTTTGATATGGCAGATTCCATCGGCGGCAGAACCAGCGTGACCAGCGTAGTCGGTCATCTCCCCGCCGCTCTCGCCGGTGTGGATTTCAAAACATTCCTCAGCGGTGCATGTCATATGGATGGTTTGACCCGGAACAGTCAGTTTGACTGCAACCCCGCCTATATGCTCGCAGCAATGTGGTATATGGCTGGCAATGGAAAAGGGGATCGTAATATGGTCATCGTTCCGTATTCCGACCGTTTGATCCTGATGTCCCGTTATCTTCAGCAGCTGGTTATGGAAAGTCTCGGGAAAGAATTGGACCTTGACGGCAATGTGGTAAATCAGGGGTTGAACGTATTCGGCAACAAAGGCGGTACCGACGCTCATGCCTTTATCCAGCAGCTCAATGACGGTCGTGACGACTTCTTTGTGACCTTTATTGAAGTTCTGGAAGATGCGGCAAAAGCACCGATCGCTCCCGGTATTGCCATGGGCGATTATCTCCATGGCTTCATGATCGGACTTTCCAATGCATTGCGCAATAAAAACCGTAATGTCATTGAAATGCGTTTGGAAAAAGTGGATGAATTCAACCTGGGTATGTTGATTGCGCTGTATGAACGTGCTGTTGCAGCATATGCTGAATTTATTCATATCAACGCATTCCATCAGCCGGGTGTACAGGCATACAAACTTGCAAGTAAAGATGTGATCAAACTGTTGACCAATCTGGAAGACAAACTGGCAAAACTGGGTGCGTTTTCCGGTACCGTATCTGAATTCGCGGCAAAATTGGAATTGACAGATAATGAATTTGAATTGGATGGTATTCTTGCAAAATTGGCAATGAATGCGGAACGTCGTGATCTGGCTTTCGGTATTTCCAGAACATGGAATAACGACAAAGGTTGGATTTACACCGTAAAATAAAACAGGGGTTTGTAAACATGACGAAACGAGATCTTGTTGTCCGAATCGCCGGGGAAACCGGGTTGATCCAGAATAAAGTTGCCGAAATCGTACAGAAAACATTGGATTATATTGCCGATGAGCTGGCGGAAGGTCGTGACATTGAATTGAGAAATTTTGGTGTCTTTGAAATTCAGACAAGAAAAAGCCGTAAAGGCAGAAATCCGAAACGCCCGCAGGAAACTGTGGCAATTCCGGAACGTAAAATCGTCAAGTTCCGCGCCGGTCGTGAATTGAAAGACCGGGTTGCAAAACTGGCAAAAGTTTAAGTTAAGGTATAAAGCAATGGCTAAAAACGCACCGCCTCCGGGAACCGGTGATATCTTCCCGGAAGAAATCAATTCCTGGCTCTATCTTGAGCAGGCCGCCCGTAAAGTGTTTTCTCTTTATGGTTTCGGAGAAATCCGTACCCCGATCTTTGAATTTACAGAAGTGTTCCAGAGAGGTTTGGGGAATGAAACGGAAGTCGTTCAAAAAGAAATGTACACCTTTGAAGACCGCGGAGGCCGTTCCCTGACGCTCCGCCCCGAAGGAACTGCGGGTGTTATGCGCGCTCTTTCCGGTACAGAAGCAATGAACGGTGTGGAAACAAGAGTGTTCTATATGGGCCCCATGTTCCGCGGTGAACGCCCTGCTGCCGGACGCCGCAGACAATTCCATCAGGTCGGGGTGGAAAATGCCGGTAAGGTTTCCCCCGGTCTCGATGCGGAATGTATAGCCATGCTCCTTCATTTTCTGGAAGAAGCCGGTATTACCGGTTCCAATCTGATGTTGAACACCCGTGGTGTACCGGAAGACCGTAAAGATGCAGAAAACGCTTTGCGGGAACATTTTGCACCCCATATCGATCAGATGTGCGAAGATTGCCGTACCCGCTTGCAGCGCAATGTCTGGCGTATTCTGGACTGCAAACAGGAATGTTGTCAGAAATTCATTGATGCTGCACCGGATGCAGCCTCTCTCTTCGGTCAGGATTCCAGAGATTATTTCAACCGTGTTTGCGATATTCTCACAGCCCAGAATGTCCCGTTCCGCGTGGAACCCCGTTTGGTTCGCGGTTTGGATTATTATGTTCATACGGTATTTGAATTGACCCATCCGGCTCTTGGCGGACAGAATGCCATTGCCGGTGGCGGACGGTATCAGCTTTTGACACCCGGCTCTACAAAACCGATCCAGGGGGTCGGCTTTGCCGCGGGTATGGAACGTTTGTTGATTGTCCGTGATGCGTTGAATGTTCAGGCTCCGCCGGTTGCCACACCGAAAGTTTTCCTGCTTTCACTTGGGGAACGGGCAATGGCATATCAGGAAGTCCTTGCAGCAAAATTGCGTCATCAGGGCATTTCCTGCTTCCTGGAATACGAAGCAAAGAGTATGAAATCCCAGATGCGTACTGCAGACCGGATCAAAGCGGAATACGTTCTGATTCTCGGAGATAACGAACTCGACAGAGGCATCGGTCAATTAAAAGACATGAAAGACGGAAGTCAAAAAGAGGTTAATTTGGATTCTATTGAAAGCTGTTTCCAATGAAAGAGATACATAATATAAATATCGTTCATGAATTTCCGTTGCCGATCCCGATGGAAATTCGTTCAGAATTGCCGATCACTCCGGAAATTTCCGAGTTTGTCTGGAAATCCCGTGAAACGGTCCGCAATATTATCAACCACAAAGATAATCGAATCCTTTTGCTTTGCGGTCCATGTTCTATTGACAGCATCCCTGCTGCCATTGAATATGCAAACTTATTCCGCAGTATCAAGGATGAAGTTTCTGATGTCTTTTTCCCCGTTATGCGCGCCTATTTTGAAAAACCGCGTACTACAATCGGGTGGAAAGGGTTGGTATATGACCCGGATCTCGATACATCTTTCCGGATCGAGAAAGGGTTGCGCCTGACCCGTAAACTCCTTCTGGAATTGGCAACTCTTTCTCTGCCTGTTGCAACGGAAGTTTTGGAACCGATTATTCCGCAGTATATTGCAGACTTGATTTCCTGGGCTTCTATTGGGGCAAGAACGTCGGAATCGCAGACACACCGTCAGTTGGCAAGCGGTCTTTCCATGCCGGTCGGTTTCAAAAACTCCACAGACGGATCCATTCCGGTTGCTGTGGATGCGATCCGCACGGCATCAGCCAGTCATTCCTTCCTGGGTGTGATTGATGACGGCAGAACCGGTGTATTCCAGACAAGAGGAAATCCGGATTGTCATTTGGTTTTGCGCGGCGGGATGAACTCTCCCAATTATCAATCCGAACATATTGCATTTGCAAGAGAATTGATGCGCCGTGAAAAAGTGAATCCTGCAATTGTGATCGACTGCAGTCATGCCAATTCACGCCGTCAGCCGGAAAAACAGGCTGTGGTCTTGCGCGATGTTTTGACACAATACAAAAATGGTGAAAAAGCCATTCGCGGTGTCATGTTGGAAAGTTATATCAAAATGGGGAATCAGCCCATTGCGAAAAAGGGGCAAATGATCCCCGGTCTTTCCGTTACAGACCCGTGTTTGGGATGGCAGGAAACCAAAGAGTTGATTTTGGAATCTGCAGAGTTTTTGCGGAAATCCTGAACTCGATTTTTTGTACTTTAACGGAGGATATGCCTGCAAAGTCTCTCATATCCTCCGTTTATTTTTTTATAAAAAATAACGGAATGTTATTTGACGAAACAGTGATGGGGTATTAAATTACATTGTAACGGACAAAAGGAAACAATTATCATGAAAAATATGCATTACTTTTTTACACATCATATCTGGACATTTCAGGCATCTAAATTGCCGAAACGGCTGGCTTTGCCCCTGCAGATATGCCGCGTAATCATTTTGACATTGCGTTATTTTATCAAAAATAAATGTTCCCTTCATGCCTCGGCTCTCACATTTTTTACTCTATTGTCTATTGTTCCCATCGCCGGGATGCTTTTCGGGATTGCAAAAGGGTATGGCTATGATGAAATCCTGAAAGCAAAATTACTGGAAAATATGGCTGGACAGCGGCAGGTCGCAGAATGGATCATTCAATTTGCAGATAATGCGTTGAATAAAGCAAGCGGCGGTTTGGTTGCCGGGGTTGGGGTGATCCTTTTAATGTGGTCGGTGTTGAAACTTTTGACCAGTATTGAATCCTCGTTCAATGAGATTTGGGGTGTACGCCAGGGGCGCAATATGATGCGCAAAGTCAGCGATTATCTGACCCTGTTGATTCTTTGTCCCTTGCTGCTTCTGTTTCTGGCTACCAGTACCGCTTTCCTTTTGGCTCGTATCCAGCAGACATTGAGTGTCTGTTTACCTTTTGCGGATGGTTTTTTGAAATTCGGTATGATCTTTATTGCAAAAATGATTCCGTTCCTTCTTGCCTGGGGAGCTTTTACATTTCTTTATATTTTTATTCCGAATACCAAAGTCACGTTCCGTGCCGGGCTTGTTTCCGGTGCAGTAACCGGTATCTTCTACACGATACTGCAATTCGGTTACATTTACGCACAGAAATATTTGTCCGGATACAACGCGATTTACGGGAGTTTTGCTGCTGTGCCGTTTTTCCTGTTATGGCTTCAGATCAGTTGGAATCTGATTCTGTTCGGAGCGCAAAGTGCATTTACCGTGCAAAATGTTCATGCTTATGAATTATCTTCCGGAGAAACAAATCAGCAAAGTCCGGAATACCGTTATCTTTGTGCATTGCGCATCATGATAGAATTGGCACATGCCTTTAAAAATGGCAAAGGGGCTATGGCAGCAGACCGGATTTCTACAGAATTGGAAATACCCATCCGCACAACCCGATCCGTCCTTTTTGATCTGTATACCGTCGGCTTGGCGACTCGTATTTCTACCGACATCAAGACAGAGGAAATATGCCAGATCGCAGTTCCTCCGGAAAATATGACTCCGGTCAAAATATTCCAAAAACTCAGTAAAAATGGAAACAGCGGACATGCTTCCGAATCATTGAACAGTGTTCGCAATATCTATCAGCATATCCTACAAAACGCCGAACAGTCACCGGATAACGTTTCTTTGCTGGAATTACCATCTTTTATGAAATAACATAAGGATTTTTGATTTTGAATAAATTACCTGAACTTCTTGCCCCTGCCGGAAATCCTTCCTGTGCTCTTGCCGCTTTTGATGCCGGTGCAGATGCAATTTACTGCGGACTGAAACAATTCAATGCCCGTGAAAGAACGGAAAATTTTTCCGATGAAGAAATGGATAAGATCATTGCTTATGCCCATAAAAACGGAAAAAAAGTTTATGTGACATTGAATACTCTGATCAAAGAATCAGAACTGCCGGCTCTCGGCGAAACGTTGGCTCTGCTGGAAGAATTGAACCCGGATGCGTTGATCGTTCAGGATGCCGGAGTTCTTTACGCAGCAAAACGTTTTTTTCCCGGTTTGACTATTCATGCTTCCACACAGATGGGACTTCATAACTCTGCCGGGTTGGAATTTGCTGCGCAACATAATATCAAACGGGTCATTCTGGAACGCCAGGCAACACTGGTCGAACTGGAACGGATGATGAAAAAATGCCCGCCCGGTGTGGAAACAGAAATGTTTATCCATGGGGCATTATGCTGTTGTATTTCCGGAACCTGTCTGCTTTCCAGCTGGCTTGGCGGGTGGAGCGGCAACCGGGGAAAATGCAAACAGCCATGCCGGAGACGATATCATGCAGAGGAAGGAAACGGATTTTTCCTTTCTGCGCAGGATCTTTGTATGCTTGATGCACTCCCGCGGATCATCCGCAGCGGTGTCTCCTCCCTCAAAATCGAGGGGCGTTTGCGCCGGAATGATTATGTAACACATACAGTCCGTGCTTATCGTATGGCATTGGATGCCGCTGCCGTTTCTGAAGAAGCATTCCGTGCTGTTTTGCCGGAAGCAAAAGAAGAATTGGCAAAAAGTTGCGGAAGAAAGTGGTCCGGTGGTTTTTATACACCCGAATCCGCTCGGGATTTGATCAAGTTTGATGCGCTGGGTGCCTCCGGATTGCTTTCCGGAAAAGTTACAGCGGTCGGGCAGGGTGGTTTTACATTCTCCGCCTCGAAACGTATTCATCTCGGGGATTTGATCCGTGTACAGCCGCGCAGCGGTGACGAAGGACCGGCGATTTCCGTTACCCGCATGTCACGCGGAAACGAACCGGTACGTACCGTCCGCCCCGGTGAAACCGTATTTATTCATACAGATAAAGCGGTCACATCCGGCAGTCTTGTTTATAAAACGGGCGAAAGTGAAACGGATTACAGTCGCCGTCTTGCCGCATTGACACCGCAGAAAGAACGGCTTGCACTTCAAGTTGAAATTGATCAAAATCATATTGCAATCCAATGCGGAACCTTATGCTGGAATAAATCGTTATCCTTAGGGGAAGCGGCACGGCATCCGTTGACTGCGGACCGTTTGGCGGAAGAATTCAAAAATGCAAATTACGATTCGTTGTCCGTCACTGCGGTTGAAGCAAAAGTCAGCGGAAACTTATTCCTGCCCGCCAGCGTTCTGAAAGCGATTCGTATGGAATTCAAGGATTTTCTGCTTGCAAACTATACAGAGGAGCAGTCCTCTTCCGCACGATACCGCAAACATCTGGAAGAATACAATAAAGCTCTGCATACGAACTCCGCAAGTAAAGTCAGTCACGTAGTGGAACAATCTGTGATTCTCCCCCGGAAACACCCCCGTCCCCCCGGAAATAATTGGAAGATCATCCGTGAAATCAAAGACGCACCATCTCCCCATGAAGAATTATTGCTGCCGTTTTTTATTCCGGAAACGGAATTGGATTCGGTAAAACAAGCCATTGATTCTTTTGTTAAAAAAGGCGGTAAAACCGTCCGGATCACATCTCTGCACCATCTGACCATGTTGGCAGAATATCCGGATTTGCATTTGAATACCTGTATGCCGCTCCCCGTTTGCAATTCCATGGCGGTCCGCTTATTGAAAGAATACGGTATTGAAAAAGTGCAGTTATGGCTGGAACTGGAAAAAAATGAATTGCAAAGTCTGGCAGAAAATTCAGTCTTGCCGGCAGAATTATACCGGTATGGACGCCCTGTTCTTCTTACGACACGCGCACGAATCCCCGCAAAAGGCAAATTAACGGATGCCAGAGGGATGGTGTTCCAATTGGAAAAAGACGGCATGTTGACCAGTTTACGGTCCGATAAAGTATTTTCCATTCCTTCCGTTCACAATTGTTACGGAGAACTTTGGGATTTGCGTGCTGCCGGATATGGCGAAAAGGATACCGCGTTATTTAATTTTGATTACGAACTGCGTTGAAATATTGTGCATAATCCGTTGTCCGTCGTTCCGAAAGATAACGCCAGACTTCTTCATCTCTGCGTAAAAAACGTTCCAATGCAGAGCGGGTCATGCCTTCCACTTTTCCCGTTTCATAAACAGAATCCAATACTTGCGCAAGAAATAAAGGATATCCGCTCCCTTGCAAAGATGGGATTTGCGGTGGAATGGTGATTGTTTTTGCCGGACACCGTATTTCCAATGCAATCCGTTTCCGTAATTTCGACAATGCAATCTGCCGGTTTCTTGTTTGGGAACGGGATTCCCGGCATATGACCGTGATTTCCGTTGGCACGTGATATAAGCGGACGGACGAAGATGTTTTGTTGACTTTTTGTCCGCCATTGCCTCCCCCCTTGTGAAAATCCCATTTGATCTGAGACATAATTTCAGCATCAGGAGAGGCTAAATATTGATCGCGCAAAGTCGAGGAGGAAGCCGGATTCATTTTTGCATATCTTTCAAAGGAAGACGGAGCGAGAGAAGAATCTGCCCCGTTTTTTGATCGGTCGCAGTCAAATGCCATTCTTTCCCTGTAAAAGCAGCGGTCCGTATGACACAATATTCCGGTGCATCAGGCAAATAGGGAGAAACCACATTGTCACGATACAATTGCACCGCCACTTTATTTAACATTGCATCGCCGGTATTCCAAACAAGACAGGGTTTTCCATTATAATACATGGAAAATTTCATGATAAGGTTATTGCAGAAACTGGCAGCCGCCTCATCAATGGTATAATATTTTACGCCATTTTGCGGGGAACGTGTGAGAGCATCACCGGGTTCCGGTTTATTACGGTCAAACCAGTCTTCCACACATTGACAGGAGACAGTAAGAAAAACCGCTGGAATCAAACCAGCGGTATAAAAATAAAATTTACATTTACGAAGCAAAAAAGCGGCTCTCATTGTTTACGCTTTCTTCCACGTTTTTTGGGGCTTTTTTCAGAATTTTCCTGACTGACTGCGTTGACGGCAGGCTCTTCATCCAGAGTTGCCATATCATCTTCATCTTCATATGAAATAAGCTCCATAGGTGACGGCATCAGATCAAGATTCAATTCAACAAGCGGGAAACACCATGCAAGGCGTCCGATTTCCTCTTTGCAGTTCCAGGATATAGCTTCTCCACTGCATCCCCGCAGCGGAGATAACGTTATAATATTGCCATCTTTCGTGTATCTTCTTGCAATTAAATCCCGACATCCTTGAAGTCTGCCAATGATCATACACCCATTCTGCAATCCGTCGGGATAAGCAAGGATATAGCAATTTAAAGGGAAGATATCTGTAAACAAGCTGTCAATTTTGACTGCAAAGGAAGATCTGCGGCATTCATGAAAGAATGTCCGTTTTTCCGTACATCTGGTACGCACGAATACGGGAGCCGTTTCCAATGCAGGATCAAAACTTTTCAACATGGAAACAGGAATCACATTTGCTTCATGCCGTTCCTCTTTTTTGTTTTCCATGTAAGGCGGCAACACCGGGAAATTCGGCATGTACTGAGCATGTGTCTCATTGAGGCTGCAACTGGATGAGGTTAAAAATGGTTCAAGTACAGGTCTGATTCTGGTTACCCATAAACGTCCACTGATACTTTCCGTTTTTCCTGTCCGCCAGAAAATGACCGTACTGTGTGCAACACCCATTGTTTTTGCAAGGGACGAAACATTACCATAATATTCCGTGGCACGGGCAATCGCATCAAGAATCTCCGGTGTGACCTTGATCGTAGAGAGTTGACGTTCTTTGTGACCAACAAGATTTATCATAATTAATCGACAAAAGCTCCCTTGGTGTAGAAGATATTAAAGAAGTTTGTTTCCGGTGTAACGATCCATTCCGGTGTCAGAATCGGACCATAACCGGGACCATAACCCTGGATATCATTGGGGCAACCGGGAAGGGGGAAGGGGAAGGTCAGGATTTCGACAACGCCGACAACTTCACGAACAACGACATAACCGATACCGGAAAGAACGCCATAAGTACATGCGGCAAGACCGCCTTCATTAAAATTAACTTCAAAAACACGAATCGGAAGTTCCAATGCACCGCACCCGACGTTAACAATGCCGCGTCCCAGTTTTCTTGTCATACGGTTCCAAAGGTTTTCATATCCCATCGGCTGTTCAGGGGAGAGATTCAGATTGACCCCGCTTCCGCTGATAGCAGAGAGGTCAGAGACTCCGACAGCAGTCAGGATTGCAGCTGCGACAACGATTTTCTTCCAGATTTTCATGTGTACTCCTTGAGTTGTTTAAAAAAAATTAAAAATTTTGCAAAAAATTCAATTCCGGAATGGAAATTTCCGAAAATTAGATTATTAGTAATATATTCCATTTTTTCTTTCAATACAAGTCGAAAACAGGAAAAAATGGTAATTAGTTGTAAATTTTTCGATTTTTTTTTGCAAAAAAACAATAATCAGGAGCATTTTTATGAAAAAAACAACAAAAAGTGTAAACAAAACGGCTTTGTCCGAGTCCAGACTCAGCCGTTTGACTCTCTTGAACCGGAACCATACGGAATACCCGACCAATCCCGATGATGCAATTATTGAAACTTTCGATAACCAGTTTCCCAAACGGGATTATATCATCGAATTTGATTGTCCGGAATTTACCAGTCTCTGCCCTGTAACCGGTCAACCGGACTTCGGCCATATCACGGTCCGTTATACCCCCGATAAGTTATGTGTGGAAAGTAAATCATTGAAACTTTATCTCTTTTCATTCCGGTCCTGCAACACATTCCATGAAGAAGCGGTCAACCGGATTCTGTCGGATCTTGCCAGTGCCTGTAAGCCCCGTTGGATGGAAGTCAAAGGCGTTTTTCGGCCCAGAGGCGGAATTTCTTTGACAATTACTGCAACTGAAGGTGGAAAAAAATAAAAGTTGTGCTATAATATAATAAGGTTTTTTCAACATAAGTTAAGGATAGATTTTTCAATGAAAATTGGTACAACACAGATTGAATTGATCGAAAACGGAAGTGTTACTTCTCCAGCCGGATTCCTTGCCGCCGGAGTCGTTGCCGGTTTCAAAAAAAGCAAAAAAAGTGATTTTGCAATGCTTTTTTCTCAGAGCGATTGCAATGCAGCAGGAACATTTACCAGGAATCTGTTCCCCGCTGCACCTGTTCAACTTTGCAGAAAA
>JAFVSW010000158.1 GCA_017503545.1 Lentisphaeria bacterium
GCATAGTAAAAATTCATCTAAAACAACACATCCGGTAGGGCGAAAATGGGATAACGAACTCGGCATCCATGACATGTGCGGCAATGTCTATGAGTGGTGTTTGGACAACTGGGTGGATAAATCAAATAAAACAAAAGCGGAATTTACACGTCCGTATCATGATAATGACAATACGCCCAGGGTAAGCCGTGGTGGCGGCTGGGGCAGTAATACATCAGGCTGCAACATATCACGCCGGTACCGGTGGGCACCCAATATCCGTTTTACAGATCATGGCTTCCGACTGGCGCTTGTAGCAATCCAATAACCATCTTTTTCTGTAAAAAAGTAAAAGTCTGTTTGACATTACTGCAAAAGGGTTGTATATTCCGGAAAGATTATTGTATATTCAAGGAGCAGCCCCGTGACTGAAGAGAAAATTTTATCCGTCGTTATCCCTGTGTATAACGAAGAAAATACCATTCAGACCATTCTGGATAAAGTTGCCGCTGCCCGTATTCCCGGTTGTTCGCTGGAAATCATTATTGTCAATGATGGCTCAAAAGACCGTTCCGATTCATTGATCCGGGAATGGATTTCTTCCGGTGTGACATCATATAAAATTCAATATATTGAACAGAAAAATCAGGGAAAAGGTGCCGCTGTACGGACCGGGATCCGCAATTCCACGGGGAATGCGGTTATTGTTCAGGACGCAGATTTGGAATACGATCCGCAGGATTATGCCGCGTGTGCATTGCCCATATTAAATGGAGAATGTAAAGTCGTTTATGGGTATCGTGCGGAATCAAATCGCGGCAGATTATATTCCTCCCCCGGATTTTACCTTGGCGGACTGGCATTGACATTTTGGGTCGATTTACTCTTTAACGCCAATCTGACGGATGAAGCGACTTGTTATAAAACCTTTGATGGCCCCCTGATCCGGGCTTTGGAATTTGAAGGCAATCACTTTGAATGGGAACCGGAGATCACAGCAAAATTACTCCGGCTTGGATATGAAATCAAAGAGGTTCCCATTGCTTATTATCCCAGAAAAAGTTCAGAAGGTAAAAAAATCAAATTCCGGGATGGTATTCAGGGATTGGGGACCGCTTTGTATTGGCGATTTGCGTCTCTGAAAAATGAACGTAAAAAGGTTGCTGCGATTGATCAGGAAAGCGCAGCACATGTCAAGCAGGTCAAACATGCGCAGCTAGCTTTGCTCTCCGTTGTATTGATTGCCGTCATTGTCCGTTTACTTTATGCCATCAACGGGATCATAGACCCGGAACTGGTATCAAGAATCGATACGGCATCCTATCTGGGACCGGCGCAAAGTTTATTGCAGGATGGTGTATTTGCCTCCTCGCCCGGTGCCCCGCCCACAGCGTCCCGTTTACCCTTATACCCGTTATATCTGGCGATTTGCCTGTTTATCAGCGGTGGCAGTTTGAGTTTTTGTGTTGCGCTTTCCGCCATTCTCGGCGGCTTGATTACTTGTCCGGTTTATCTTGCGGCACGCTTGTACGGCAACTGGAAGATTGCATTTTGTGCCGCCTTGCTCTTCGCCTTGAATCCCACAGCAATTGCATTGTCTCCGATGTTGTTATCCGATACATTATTCCTGTTTCTGATTGCGTTGCAAACATTATTTTTCCTAAAATTTGCCCGGACACATTTTGCATTATTTTTCTTTGCGTCCGTATTTACGGCGGCAGTTGCAGTCTTTATCCGCCCGACCAATCTGTTGTGGATTCTGCCTGCAGTATTTGTGTTGTGGTGTATGCCGAAATTCAATATCCGGCTGAAAGTGATTTACAGTATATTGGCATTTCTGATTTATGCGGCTGTCGTAATGCCATGGATCTTCCGGAATCATGCTATCGGTGTCGGATACCGGATCGATGTGTTCCAAACAGATATGATCATTCATAATGTTTCTGCAATGGAAAGTAAACGGCTTGGTATTCCGGAACCGGAATTACGGGAACAATACAGGAAAGATTTTGAAGCCGAATTTGCCCGTCATCCGGAAAAATACCCGGATCTTGCCTCTAAACTGGATCATCAGGAAAAGACAATGAAAGAAAAAATCCTGGCGCATCCGTTCCGTTATGCCGCAATGTATTTCCGCCCCTATGTCCTCTTCCCTGATATTCCCTCGTTTCTGGAAAATCTCGGAATCACACAAACCGGACGCAACACCACCGATATTTTGAACAGAAAAGGGGTCCTTGCCGCTGTTATCCATTATTTCGACGGACATTGGGGAGCATTGGCTGTTACCGTGCCACTGATTTTCTTTGCCGGTCTTCTTTATCTGTTCGGATTTACAGAAGTGTTGCGGAGTCTTTTCCGATGGGATTATATGACGGTACTTTTATTCCTGCTGTTAGCGGAATATTACCTGTTTTTACCCGGCTCAGTACCGATGCCGCGTTATCAGCTCCCTGCCCTGCCGTTTTTGTGCGTTATGACATCCTCTCTCCTGCATTATTTGACTGGACGCCTGGAATGGTTGCGCCGCTTTTTCCGGGTCATGCCGGATAAGGAATAAAGAGAATCAGGATTCGGGTTCGCTTTTTTTACCGGAATTGATCCGTCTGCGGAGTTTTTCCCAGTAATCCAGACGTTTGATAATCTCCCGTTCAAATCCGCGTTCCACCGGATGATACAGTTTTCTGCGCGGCATTTCATCCGGGAAATAGTTCTGACCGGAAAATCCGTCTTTGGTATCATGATCGTATTGATATCCTTTGCCATATCCCAATTGCTTCATCAATTTTGTGGGAGCATTAAGGATGTGTGCGGGGGGATTCAGAGAACCCGTTTCTTTTGCCGCCTGCATGGCATACATCCATGCAGTTTCCGAACTGTTGGATTTCGGTGCTGTTCCCAAATACACGATTAATTCAGCAAGTGCAATATCTCCTTCCGGCGAACCGAGCCGCTCATAAGCATCCCAGGCAGAAATGGCAAATTGCAATGCATTGGGGTCTGCAAGGCCTACATCTTCCATGGAAAAACGGGTCAGCCGACGCAGCAGATAAAGCGGATCCTCTCCGGCTGAAATCATACGTGCTGCCCAATATAATGCAGCATCGGGATCGGAACCGCGTAACGATTTATGCAAGGCACTGATCAGATTATAATGTCCTTCCCGATCTTTATCATATACCGGCGAACGCTGTTGAACGATCCGGGTCAATGCCGCCGAATCCATTTTTGAATCGGGATCTGCAAATTGCAATACACTTTCGATCAGGTTGATCAAATATCTGCCGTCACCATCCGCCAGCGCACATAACGTATCGCGGGCTTCATCCGTCAACGGAAGTTCCCGCTTTGCTTCCTGTTCCGCACGGACAATGATTTTACCCAACGCTTCCCGGTCAAGAGGGTGCAAAACAAAAACTTTACACCGGGAAAGCAAAGCACTGTTCAATTCAAAAGATGGATTTTCCGTTGTCGCACCGACCAGGGTCACAGTTCCATTTTCCACATAAGGCAGAAATCCATCCTGCTGTGCCCGGTTGAAACGGTGGATTTCATCCACAAACAAAAGCGTAGCCTGTCCGGTCAAACGGCGTTTTGCGGCATCGTCAAACGCCTTGCGCAATTCCGCAATACCGGAAAACACAGCACTCAAAGCAACAAAGTGCATGTCGGAATGATCCGCCATGATCCGTGCCGCAGTTGTTTTGCCGCATCCCGGAGGACCCCAGAGGATAAAACTGGATAACCGGCGGGAATCCAACATCCGGCGCAAAGGTGCCCCGGGTGCAAGCAAATGATCCTGACCGACAATTTCATCCAGACAAGTGGGACGTAACCGATCAGCCAGAGGGCGGCTCAACCGGTCAACAAATAAAGAATCCTGTTCAAAAGGCATAAACTCAGAGAGAACCTTTCGTGGAAGGTACGCCTTTTACTCTGGGGTTGATCGCAACAGCCATGGAAAGAGCGCGGGCAAAGCATTTGAAGATTGCTTCAAAAATATGATGCGTTTCCCCGGATTCCAGAATGTGGATGTGCAAATTCATCTGGCATTTATTGCTTAAAGCAACAAAAAATTCTTTGAATAATGCAGTATCCAGATCTTTGATATAATCTTTCGGTTCACCCGGCTTGTAAACCAGATAAGGACGCCCGGAAAGGTCAAGCGCAACCTGTGCCAGCGTTTCATCCATGGGTAAAGTAAAATGACCATACCGGTTGATGCCTTTTTTGTCGCCAACCGCATTCAGCAGAGCTTCCCCGAGGGTCAACCCTAAATCTTCCATGGTATGATGAGCATCAATTTCCAGATCGCCATTAGCTTGAACTTCCAAATCAAAAAGACCGTGTTTCGCAAACAAAGTCAACATGTGATCCATAAAAGGAACGCCGGTGGAGACAGAACTTTTTCCTTCTCCATCCAGCTCAATACGAACACGAATATCCGTTTCCGCAGTCTTGCGGATGACTTCAGCATTTCTCATAAAACAGAACTCCTTCTGTAAGAATATTTAATTTTTCTTATCATCATCAATGGTTTCAGAACTGATCACCGTACATTCCACATCGCAGACATCCGGATCATCCGCATCCTTTTTTTGCTGATGCTTTGTCTGATCCATGTTACCGTAAAAACGGGAATCACGAAACCGTTCGTACTGACTGCGAAGTCCCGCACTACGTCGTCCGAACAGCAAAAAGAAAAGAACGAACACCAGTAAAATCGGCAACAGCGGTATTACAATAAAAACAAGCAGCAATACGCCAAGCAGAATGGTCAGGGGATTCAATACTGTAAAACGCATACGCAAACTTTCTTCAGCGGCGGAAAAGACCGTATTTCAAAATACAGCGGAGCGCAGATACTCCATCTTTCCAATTGATTTTCTTCCCTTCCGCATAAGTCCGGGGCGCATAAGAAACGGGAACTTCTGCAGTCGGCCGATGGAATCTTGCTGTCTTCAGCGTAACTTCCGGCTCAAAACCAAAACGTTTTTCCGTCAGAGTAATACTCCGGATAATATCCAGACGGAACATCTTGTAACAACATTCCATATCATTAAGATGCAAACGTGAAAAAATATTGCTGAACCGGGTCAGGAATTTATTAAGGATATAATGCCAATGAAATTTCTGAATAAAAGGAACTGTCCCCAGAAAATCTTTTCTGGCACCGAAAACGATATCTGCTTTTCCATCCAGAATCGGCTGTAATACCGCCGGGATATCGTTGGGATCATATTCAAAATCTGCATCCTGAACCGTTACGGCATCACCGATTGCGAGAGTAAAACCGGTATGCAAGGCTGCACCTTTTCCGCCATTGACATCATGACGTGCAATACGGATCCCTTTTTTCTCCCATTCCAAAAGTTTTTCCCAAGTCTTATCACGGGAACAATCATCAACCGCAATGATTTCGACCTCGACTTCCGGCTGAAATTTTACCGCAAGAAGTTTTTCAAACACAGCTGAAATATAAGTCTCCTCGTTATAAACGGGAACAACAATTGAAAGTAGAAATTTCTTTTCCATAAGTTTCGTTCCATCCAATATCTGGTTATTATATCATGTAATACTATATACGCCATTTTTTTGAAAAATCAAGTTTTTTTTGATAATATTGTCAATTTTTTACAAGTTTTTCATCTTTTTTTAATATTTGCTATTAAAAATAACAAAAAAATCCGCAGGTTCGTCCCTTGCAACGCAAAAAACATCCTGCGGATCTGTCAGACTGAAATATCAGGGATTATTCAAATTCAAATTCACCGAAACATTCCGGCAAATGGAAATTCAACTTTGTCAAAGATTGCCAGGACATCCATGCTGGATGAGAACATTCATCGGCACACTTTGTCACATTACCATGCCAAACCTGACCGGAAAGAGACGGGTTCACATTGGTTCCGGTTTTGACAAAAAGAGCAATCGGAATCTGGAAGAAAAATTTCCAGGTCATCGGTTCTGTAATTTCCGGATCGACTTTTGCGGGGAGTGTGGAACGGCGGATCACAGTTTCACAATCTGCATCCGGAACAACATCATATTTTTTTGTTTTGAGATCATGGATATTATACAGCAGCATAGCAGTTCCGCCGCTGAATTCAAAGTTGAGATAATGGAATTCATCATCCTGGGGCTGCAGGAAAATTTCCACACAGGAATCGCAGCAAACAGACTGCTGATAACCGGTACGTGTTACTTTGATGTACTGATCTTCCACACAATACAAACCGTAAATGTTCTGATCGTCATACATCACTTTCAGTTTTACGTTGGGACGGAAGCAATCTTCCGGATTCATGCCGGGTCTGTAATAGGCATTTTCCAAGGTCATAGTTTCTGCATTTTTCCACTGATCACCGGTGAAAAAATCATCTTCAAAACGGGGAGGCTGTGCTGCACGGCGTACAAGATAACGGCTCATAATAAACATCCTTTGTTATTTATTTGTTGTATAAAAAAACATTGTTTATGGTTGCGGACTGAAAACCGGCCCCCGATAACGGAGGTCAATGACCCGACTGTGTTCCGGCTTGACAAGTCCGGCATCCAATGCGGGAATCAAACGCTCAAACAACAGCCGGAATTCGGCATCCGGAATCACATTCGGAATCTGAATACGGAATTCCCGCGCAGTGCGTGAGGCAAAGGGATATGTAAAAAGACATTGCGTATATTGATTATCCGGCTTGACACAACAAAGAATCTGACGCAGATTGATTCTGCGGATTTTGTCATCGTTGGATGTATCAATAATGCGAATAAACTTCAATGCATTCAATACGGCGGGGGATGTTACCTTATTGCCGCGGGTGAGATTTTTCAGAGTATCCGGAAATTCATTCAATAGGGGTAAACTGTTTTTTGGCAGATTATAATACCCGGCATCAAGTATAGTCCCATCATCATCAAGAAGATAACCATTCCCTGTATCCGCCCTGGGGATCCGGCTCAAAATTGAAATTTCCAACATATCGGGGAGACGACGGCGGATTTCAATCGACCGGATTTCCGGCAAACGCCGCATGATCCGCTGGCGCAATGCTGCCAGATCGAGCGAAAAGGTATTTGTTTCCAAATCAGTTTTATAATGAATCCCGAATTCTCTGGCAAATTCTTCTGTCTTACGTAACCGGTCATTCTCGGAGTTGCCTTTCCAATATCCGGTATCACATGACAATTGAATTTCCCGAATCACAAAACGCGGATTGTCCCGGAAAAGTATTTTACCAGCCAGCCATATTCCTGCCGCAAGAATACTTACAGCAACAACAATGAATACAGCCGCAAAGATAATCTTTGCCTGTCTTGAAACTTCTTTTTTTTCTTTTTTTTCTTTTTTCATAATGTCTACACTGTAATTGTTTTCAAAGTAATATACCCTGATGCCGGTCAGATGTCAACTCATTCAAATAAAATTTTGAAAAATTTTTGCTTATTTTGCAGTCGTAGGTACAGAATAATGATATTCTCCTTCCGGAAAAATCGCCGGAACGACGACAAGCAGTGATGCCGCAAAAATCACACAAATCGCATACAGCAAAAACAACGTTTGATAATGAGAGATATTCAAACCGCCAAGTGTCCAATTCGTTGCTAACGCTCCTGATCCGAGAATCAGAGAGGATAATAAGCGGGACATACCGCGTCCGCTGTAATTAAAGCCATTGAAAAATCCCATAGCTACAACCTTGTTGCCCGGAGTCGCAAGAGTCATCATCTCGCATGACCCGGCAATATCGGAACAGGCATACATGAAACTGTAAGCAAAAAGTGCAAGCCCGATAACGGTATATAACAAATTATCCGGCATACAACCTTTGCCAAGGAAAAACAAAATCAAATTTGTCACTGCATACGTAATATGAACGGAAAGCAATACCGGTTTAACGCCAAACCGGGAAATGATTTTTCCGGAACTGAAAGAGCCGGCAAGCATTCCGGCAAGAGAAACGGAAGAAATCAACACGATTATATTTTCCGGCGCATTCAATCCTTTTTTCATATACAGAGCAACAAGCGGAATTGTCCCGTATGCCGCAAGATTCAAAATAAAGGAATAGGCAGAAAATCCAGTCAATGGTTTATTTGCCATCGCTTTGGCAACTCCTTCTTTGAAACTGAAACTTGCCTTATTTTCGGTACTCTGTTCAAATGTCGGTACTGACGCAATAAAATACAGTTTGAATGCAAAAATAATCATGGAGACCAGCATAACAATCTGCAAATATCCAATGGGAGGATTTTTTCCGATTGCCAAACTGACAATAAACAGAAATATTGAGGAACAGCTCTGCCAGGTAAAACGCATTCTGCCGAAATAGGTACTACGGCGTTCCGGATACAAAATCGTCGATAGAAGCGGAAACCAGGCGGCTATATACAAAGTGTGGATTACGGAAAATAATGAAAGAGAAATCAGCAACACCGCAACGGACCATTTTCCGAAAAACGGAGCAAGTACAATCATACCGAACATTACTAAAGAAATAGAAGTCACCTGCAAAATTGTTTTTTGATAATTCTGTTTCCCCGTAAACATCGTTGCAAGAAGTGAAAACAACCCGATCGCCATAGGTGACAATGAGGTCGTTACCATGGAAAACATATCATTTGCGCCGAGCATATTGGCATACAGAATGATAATGGCAGCATCAACAAACGGAACATCTCCCATGCTGGTGCAGCAAGCGGATAAAATAGTATTGCGTTCCGCTTTTTTGGCTTCATCCAAAGTAAGCGGAATCGTTTTTTGATATGGAAATTTCAACATAACCGGATAAAAACTCCTTATATAATACTATATTATTTTAAAACAAAATAAAATAAAAACCTGTCAAAATCGCAAGAATGGCAAAAATTCGTACAACCGTCAGATAACTCCTGCATGATGTATTATTTTGAATATTCCTTTGTCGTTTCCCCGGTAAGGACAAAAGCGATGTCTGTAAATTCAAATGCTGCGCTTTTGATTTGCGCGCAGCAAGTTCAACCTGATAATTTACACGATTTATCGCCACAGGAACACTCCGTTATAGGAAAGAATAATTGCCGCACCGATCAGAATCGCACCAAGAACAGACGCCAGAATCAAGGGGAGAAACAGAGACCAGCCAAAACGGAACAATTGAGAAAAAGTCAAAGAATCAAAGTCAGAAAGTACATTCCCATTGCTGCTTGCCATACTGCCGACGGCAGAATCGGTATCGGCAAGTTTTTTCATTCTTGCCTGCAAACGGATCACTTCGATCCGGATATTTTCAATTTTCCGACATTCTTTCGCTAATTCCGTTTGATTTTCCGGATTGACATTGTTTTCTGTATTCCGGACGATATTCAGATATTCTTCCAGCTGCTTCAAAGTGGATGTCGTGATTTCCATTACAGCATTTGCCCGTTCCTGCGAACAACGCAACGACTCACATTCCGCCACAAGCCGTCCGGTCAAATCCCGTTTTGTCCGGAGCAAATCTTCATAACGGCGGAGTAACGCCTTATTGAATATGGTATTATGCTCCGGCATAAGGCTCCGTCCTTCGGTTGAAACGGGACTGTCAGAAGCAGTCCCGTCTTTCCCCGTGGAAGCGACGGAGATTTTGTCTCCGATCTTGTAAAGGTTATCCATAACGGAAGATTTATTATTTTGCATAAAATTACTCCTGAAATAGCATATTATGTCTGAAATGCAGTAAATATAACCTCTAAATGCCCGTATAGCAAGAGAAAATTTAAAAAAAAATCAATTTTTAACTTGAGTTTTCAAAAAATGGGAGTATAATTCTATGGTTTCGTATTTTTCGCGATTGGAACAGCCTTTCCGAAACATTACTACGTAAATAAGTTTATAATTTAACATAAAACAGAAAGAATGAGAGAATGACAGGAGAACAGAATCAATTGTCCGTCGCCATGGAGCGCGGACGTCTGGCAAAAAATCTTGCTATCGTGGGGCTCGTCCTTGCCGCAGTACTTGCATTGACGATATTCCTTGTAGGTCCGGTGTATCAATGGAGCGGTATGGAATTATTTACACTGGGGCTGTTACCTTTTGTGCTTGCCGCAATTTATTCCGTATGTGCCGCAGTTCATGCTGCGCTTTATACCCGGATGGCTGCACAGGAAGAAGAAAAATTGTTGCTTGAAAAACGGAAATCGACCGTTGCATCAATTCTTGATATATCAGAAGATGTTCGTTTTACCGCAAAACATTCTTTGGCAAATTTTGAAAAATATATCCCGTCTTTCGTTGCCATTCTGTGTTTCCTGATCTGTTCCGCCGGAATCGTTGCATTCTGGACAAACGGTATCATGGGCAGCGGTGCAACTGCCGCTCTCGGTTCTACCGTTCCTAAAAACCCCATCAACCTGGCTTTTCTCAGTGCAATTTCCGCCATATTCAGTTTTATCGGCGGTATTTTCTTTGTCGGACAAAGCCATATCAAAGAATTCCGTTATCTGCGCCCGGTCGGAAGCTGGCTGATTCTGGGTGCAGCCGTTATGCTGCTCAGCGGAATTTGTGCTTTGCTTATCCATTCCAAAATCACCGGCTATGATGTAATTGTAGAAAAAATCGTTCTGTTGCTGTATGCAATTCTGACAGCAGAAATGTTGATCGATTTCATTGTGGAATTCTACCGTCCGCGGAACCAGGGCGGCGAACAACGTCCTGTTTATGAAAGCCGTATTCTCGCCATCTTTACGGAACCGGGCGGAGTCATGCGCAATGTTGCAGAATCGCTCGACTATCAATTCGGTTTCCGCGTTTCCAAAACATGGATTTATTCTTTCTTCCAGAAACATTTGATCCCGGCATTCCTTTTGTGGGCAGTGCTGTTCTGGATCTTTACTTGTATCGCCGAAGTTGCTCCCGGTGAAGTCGGGATCCGTGAACGGTTCGGTGCATTCCCCAAAGATAAAACGGTTCTTCAGCCCGGTGTACATTTCAAATTGCCCTGGCCTTGCGAAGATATCTTGCGAATCCCCGTGGATAAAGTTCAGAATGTCACCATCGGTGCTACATTAAATAAGGAAAAGGCAAAACAAGCCATCAGCGTTGTCCTCTGGACCGGAAATCATGCGACTTACATGGAAGCAAATCCGTTCCTGGTTGCAACCGGTACAATGACAAATGATAATACCAATGCCGGAGATACCAATTTGCCCGTATCTCTGTTGGAAGTATCTCTGCCGCTCTATTACAAAGCCAAAAAAGATAAACCCTATGAATATGCCGTACAGTTTGCAGATGTATCCAATGCAATTCTTTCCATCGGTAAAGCAGAAGCAACTCAATATTTTGCAAGTACTGACTTTATGAAAGACCTGTCTTACGGCCGGGAAGAAGTCGCAAAAGTTCTTTGCAGCCGGATCCAGCAGAAATGCGACAGTCTCAATATGGGGGTCGATATTCTCTCCGTCGGTATGCATGATGCTCACCCGCCTGTGGGTAAAGCAAAAGAAGATGGTTCACCGGAAGATGCCCCCGGCTCCATGCCAAATGTGGCGGAAGCATTCCAGGATGTGATTTGTGCTACCGAAGAAGCAATGTCTGAAAAATACAAAGCACAGGAAGCGGCAATCAAAACAGTACAGACTGCATTGATTACTGAAATGAGTATCACGACTGCGGCAAAAGCCTACAAGTTCAATGTAACAGAAGTTGCGAAAACGGATGCATTCCGTTTCACAAGTCAGCTTTCCGCATTCCGCAGACAACCGGCTCTGTTCCAGTTGCGCACCTATCTTGACTTCCTTGAAAATGATTGTCAGGAACAGCGTAAATTCATCATTTCTCATAGAATCAACACAAGAAATTATGTGGTCAATCTGGAATCGAAACCCTCTCTTGACCTTCTGGATACCGACATGAATGTTCTCGGTAAATAATCAACAGGCTAACAAAAAAATAAAATATAACAACGGAGTAAATTAACATGAGTGAGAAAAGCAAAAAGAAAGGTTTTTACCTTCCTACCATCATCCTGGGGTTGATTGTTACGGTCATTTTCCTTTTGGCAATCTTTACCTATCAGGTTCCTGCAACCGAACGCGCCCTTGTATTGCGTATGGGACGTATCATTTCCGCACCGGAAGGTGTGATGCCCGGCCTTCATTTCCGCTGGCCCCTGCCCTTTGAAGAAGTGATCAAATACGATGTCCGTCTCCGCACTTTCGACGGCAAAATCGGGAAATATGAAGAATCCACCACCCGCGACAAACGTCAGGTTGTGATCGGGATCAACGTTTTCTATCGTATTAAAAATCTGAACCAGTTCAAAACTGCTGCCAGTCTGGAAGCGGCGGAAGATTATCTTTCCAGCCGTATGCGTACAGCAAAAGCCGCAGTGATCGGTCTTTATAACTATGATCAATTGATCAATACCGACCCGAAAAAGATGAAATTGGGTGAAATGCGTGATAAAATGCTGGCAGAAATTGCCCCCGATGTCATGGCTCGTTATGGTCTTGAAGTCACCTCTGTCAACTTCATCTCCATCGGCGTTCCGGAAAAAACAGCGGTCAAAATTGCAGAACGTATGAAAAATGAACGTATGACTGCTGCTGCAAAAATCCGCGAAGAAGGTCGTACCGAAGCAGAAAAGATCAAAACAAATGCTATTTTGAAACAGCAGGAAACCATCACCAAAGCAGAAAGTACGGCAAAGAAACTGATGGCGGACGGTGATGCGGAAGCTGCAAGACATTATGAAGCCTTCTCTCAGGCTCCCAAACTTGCTGCCTTCCTCCGGAAATTGGATTCTATGAAGAAGATCATGGCATCTAAAACTACACTCATTCTTGATACATCTACAAATCCTTTCAATCTTTTCAATACCAATTTCAATGAATTGAAAGAAGAAGCAGATAAACTTTCTGCCGGTAAAAAAGCCGCAAAATAAGAGGTTTACAGTATGAGCGAACATATTCACAATTCTAACGGCAATACTGCCCCTGCTCCTCAGGACGGACAGTTCGCACCCGGTGTCGAGCTGCTTTCCAAAGCCCTGAAGACTGTGTTTGTAGTCCTTGCCGCTGCCATTATTATCATGCTGGCATGGTTCCTGACCTGCGGCGGATCCTTTATCGTAGACTCTACAAAAGAAGAAGTCATTGTTTTACGCTTCGGTAAGTTCATTGATGGAAATGTATACAAAAGCGGTTGGCATTGGTTCCTCCCCTACCCTGTCAACAAAATCGTGCGTATTCCGATCATCAAACAGGAAGTTGTCAGCAATGCCTTTATGGCATCCAACGCGGCAAAACTGTATAACCCGAATGCAAAACAGATGCAGGTTGCAGCAGATTCTCTGACCCCCGGCAAAGACGGTTACACACTTCTCGGCGATAACTCCATCATGCACAGTGATTGGAAAATGACATACCGTATCACCGATACAAAACAGTATTTTCTTAATTGCATGAGCCGGGAAACGGTTATTTCCAAAGATATGGAATACGGACCGACCGAACAGGTCTCTCTGGGAACGGCGTCTGTCATGCTGAAAAATCTGCTGGATGATGCGGTAATTACGGTCAGTTCTTCTCTGGATGTGGACAAAACATACTTTGATAAAGCAAATTATGAGATTCTGGTCCGTCAGCAGTTTGAAAAGAACATTCAGAAAGCCCGATTGGGTATTACATTGGAAAGTTTGAACCTGCTTCTGGTTGCTCCGCCGATCAAATCCTTTGAAGCATTCCAGAATCTGCTTCTCTCCGGTGCGGAAAGTTCTGCTATTCTGGAACAGGCACGTACCTTTGCCGTAGAACAGGAAAATCAGGCAAATACCAAAGCGGCAAAAGTCATTGCGGATGCAAAAGCATATAAACACCGCATCGTTTCCCAAGTGAAAGCCGATGCTGTTTACTTTAATGAAATCGTCCGCCAATTCAAAGCCAAACCGGAAGCAACTTTTGTTTCTCTGTATTACGGAACAGTTGCAAATGCAGCGGCTGACGTCAAAGATAAATTTATTCTTGACTACAACAAATATACACATACAACGCCCACACTCTGGCTTAAGTTGAATCAGGAACCTGACATCAAAAAGAAAACAGAAGGCGACAATAACGGAGGTCAGAAATGAGCGAAGCTAACGAAAAACATCAACACGATGCCTCCTGCTGTTGCGGACATGATCACGGTCATGAACACAACCATAACCACGAACATCATCACCACGATCACGATCATGGCTGCTGTTGCGGTCACGATCATGACAGTGATGAGCCGACACGTTGTATTTCCTGCGGGGCTCCCATTGGCGAAGGTGGCGGACATTCCCGTTCCATGGGCAGAGCATCCTATGCCATTATCGGTGGATTCCTGATTGCAAACTCCTTTTTGCTTCAGTTGATTTTCCCTGATTTCAAGTTTTCCGCCAGTCTCAGTGCGGCAATCGGGGCAATCTGCCTTGCATTCCCCATTGTAACGACTGCCATCAAAGACTTGATCGAAGGTCGGGTTTACATGAACGAACTGGTGGCTCTGGCGATCCTTGCCGCATTTACATCCGGCGATTTCCAGACAGCAGGGATTATTGCATTCTTCCTGCTCATCACCATTATCATTGAAACGCACACTGCAAGCGGTGCCCAGCGTTCCATTGAACAGTTGATCCGTTTGACTCCTCACACTGCACATAAATTGCTGGAAGACGGCAGTCATGTTGACGTGGATGTATCGGAATTGGCATTGGGCGACATTATCAACGTCCGCCCCGGGGAAAACTTCCCGGTTGACGGTATCATCGTCAAAGGGGAAAGTGCAGTCAATCAGGCGTCCATCACTGGGGAATCTGTACCCATTGATAAAGTGGTGGATGACGAAATTTACGCCGGTACCATGAACCTTTCCGGCAGTATTGATGTCAAAGTAACCAAACTGGGCGGCGACACCACTTTGGGTAAAGTAAAAGATATGATTCTTTCCGCTGAACGGAATAAAACGCCGATCGTGCGTATCATCGACCGTTATGCCGGATATTATACCCCGACCATTCTGATGCTTGCCACGATCACCTGGTGGTTGACCGATGGCAATATGAACCGTGTGATTGCATTGTTGGTCATTGCCTGTCCCTGTGCGGTTGTGTTGGCAACTCCCACTACGATCGTTGCGGCGGTGGCAGCGGCTGCCCGACTGGGTATTCTTATCAAGAATGTCAGCCATTTGGAATTGGCATCCAAGATCCGCAGTGTTGTTTTCGACAAAACGGGTACATTGACAGAAGGTCAGCTTTCTGTTGCCCGTCTGAATCCGGCAGAAGGAGTAGATCCCTCTGAATTGATGCAGATTGCTTATTCTCTGGAAAAGAACTCCAATCACCCGACAGCCATGGCGATTCAGCGTTTGGCAAAAGAAGTTGGTATTACAGCACTTGACCTGACGAACTTCAAAGAAACGGCAGGGAAAGGTGTTTCTGCAAAAATTGATGGCAAAGAAATTCAAGTCGGTCGTGCTGCATTTGTGGAATCCTTTGGTGTAAAACTCACCGGATTTGAAGCAAATGAAGGCGAAGGCATGAGTATTGTCTATGTTGCCTCCGATGGAAAAGTTCTCGGCTGGATCGGATTCAAAGATAAGATCCGTCCGGAAGCAGCAGAAGCGATCCGCCAGTTGAAGAAATTGGGAATCACCCGTTGCGCAATGGTCACAGGGGACCGTGAATCGGTTGCCCATGCCATTGCCGGACAGTTGGATATTGATGACATCCGCAGTGATTGTCTGCCTCAAACCAAGGTGGAATATGTGGAAGATGTAAAACAGACCAGCGTTGTCGCAGTAGTCGGGGACGGTGTCAACGATGCTCCTGCGCTTGCCGCCGGTGATATGGGTATTGCCATGGGTGCAATCGGCAGTGATATTGCAATCAACAGTGCCTCTGTCGCATTGATGACGAATGACCTGCGCCGTATTCCGCTTTTGATCACTCTTTCCCGCAAAACCAGTGCAATCATGAATCAGAACCTGATTTTCGGTTTGGTATTCGTGATCGGCGGGATTGTCCTGTCCGTCTTCGGCAGGATGAATCCGATCATGGCGGCGATTTTCCATACCGGCAGTACATTGATCGTGATTTTCAACAGTGCAAGACTTGTCCGTACCGGGGAAGAATATTCCGCAGGGGAAGCACTTGTTCAGAATGAAACAGAAAGTAAAGAGGAATAATCCATTATGGCAGATACAACAGCAGTTATGGAAGATGTAAAACAGGATAATACACAGAACGCAGTACCGCCCGTTGTCAGTGCTGTCGGATTGCTTAAAGTTTTCCGGGATTTCTGGAACAGACCGAAAGCAAGAGCCGTCAATGACGTAGATTTTGAAGTCCGTCAGGGCGAAGTTCTCGGTTTGCTCGGTCCTAACGGTTCCGGAAAATCAACTACCGTAAAAATGCTTCTCGGGCTTCTTTATCCGACGGGTGGACGGCTTACCGTTTTCGGCAAATCCCCCCGTGATGTTTCCATTAAAAATGAAATCGGTTATTTGCCGGAAGAAACCTATCTTTACAAATACCTGACTGCGTTTGAAACGCTTGATTTCTTCGCTTCTCTGTTTAATCTTTCCAAAACAGAACGGCAGAAACGTTGCGATCAGCTTTTGGATATGGTGGGGCTTGCCCATGCAAGAAACAGACCCGTCGGCGAGTTTTCCAAAGGGATGGCACGCCGTATCGGACTGGCTCAGGCAATGATCAATGACCCGTCACTGCTCATTCTGGACGAACCGACATCCGGTCTTGACCCGCTGGGCTGCCGTGAAGTCAAAGATTTGATCCGTACGCTTAAAGCCCGTGGAAAAACAGTCATTGTTACCAGTCACCTGCTGAGCGATGTGGAAGATGTTTGCGACCGTGTGATCATTCTTTACGGTGGTAAAGTCCGTGCGCAGGGTGCGCTTTCCGATCTGCTGAAAATCGAAAAGAAAGATACCATTACCACACCCAGTCTTCCGCCGGAAGTCATGGACCGTGTTCTTGCCATTCTCCGCGAAAATCTCAAAGGCGAAGAATTCCAGATCGATCATCCACGCATGACATTGGAAGAATTCTTCCTGGATGTTGTCAATAAAGCACGTGTGGAACATGTGGAAACCTTCGGTGCCCGTTCCGGCGGTAAGATTGCCGAATATTTGGCTGCACCGGAAACAACTGCTGCAACCGGTGCTGAACTGCTGAACCAACTTGCCGGTCAGGAAGAAGTCAAGGCAGAAAAGACGGAAACTGCTGCACCGGCAGAACAGACTGTTGTCGCCAATACGGCAGCCTTGGATCAACTCAGCCGGGATGCAGAAGCCGAAGCGGCAGCGAAACGCAATGAAGAAATTCGCCAGGCACAGAAAGATAAAATGGCAGATGTCAACGATAAATTATCATCCCTCCTTTCCAAAAAAGATGGAGAATAAACGCCCATGACAGCATTTCTTTCAATCATAAAACTGACCTGCCGTTCGGCGATACGTTCCAATGTATTCCGGACACTGCTGTTTCTGTTGATCCTTAGTGTATTGCTGATACCGAATACAATCAAAGGCGACGGAACGGCGATGGGCTTTATCCAGTTGATTCTGGAATACAGCCTTGGCTTTGTCGCGATTATTCTTTCCATTTCGGCGGCATGGTGTGCCTGTTCAGAAATCGCATCCGATGTGGAAACCGGGCAATTGCATTTGATTGCAGTCAAACCGGTATCCCGTGTTGTGATTCTGTTGGGTAAATGCTGCGGTGTTTTGTTTATTCACGGTATTCTGCTGTTGATTTCAGCCGTAGTTGTTTATTTCTTTGTGCTGTTCCAATTCAACAAACAGGAATTCCCGGCGGATGAAAAACAGCGTGTGGAAAATGAAGTTCTCTGCGGGCGCCGTCTTTACAAACCGCGCCGTCCGGATATGGATAAATTGGCAGAAGCAGAATTGAAACGCCGCATGGAACGTGCCAGTGAAAGTGAACGGGCGCAGATTGCAGCGAAAATCAACGGCGAACAGCGCCGTGAAGTCTTTGATGGCATCAAAAAAGAAATTTCCGGTAAATTGGGTGAAGTCGCCCCGCGCGAAGCCATTTTCTGGGAATATGATGCGATTCCGGATGCATTGAACACACCGTTCTACCTCCGGTACAAAGTCTTCCCCTCCGATTCTTCCTCTCTGAATGAAAATACAACACACGGTTCCTGGGTACTCCGGTTGATGATTCCCAAAAAACAAATTCAACCCGGATCCAATGAAAAATTGACCGATCAGGATTATACCGAACAGATGTATCCGCTGCAGCCGGAAGAATTGATTACTGCTTCCAATAACGAGTTCGGAATCCAGGAAACAGTGGCAAGACAGAATGGTGCGCCATTGGAAGTCCTGAAAAATATGCCGGCAAATGTTCTGGAGGAATTGACCAGACCATTGGTTCATAACGGCACATTGAAGATTGGATATTACAACTTTGACCGTACGAATAAAACCATGAAATTTCAGGAAGCAGACGGACCGTATCTGCTGGTTCGTGAAACTGGCTTCCTGAACAATTATCTTCGCGGTTTGGTTGTGATTTTCCTGGGAATTACAGCGATTGCCCTGGTTGCCTCTGCGTTGGCTGCGGTATTCACTCTGCCGACGGCAATCTTTATGACAGTCTCTTACGGTTCCTTGTGTATCTGCTCCACGTATCTGCTGAAAACATTCCGGGATTATACATCCAAGGAATTGTCATTCTTTGAAAATCTGGCACAATGGATGAGTCATGGGGTCACATATCTGCTGATTCCGTTCCAGGATTTCTTCCTGACCAGTCATCTTGCTACTGGACAATTGATTGAGTTTGGAACGATCGGCTCATTGATCCTGCAAAACCTGATTCTGCGCGGGTTCCCGCTTTTCCTGTTGGGAACCTATTTGTACTGGCGCAAAGAACTTGCTCTTGCAATGAAACGGTAAAAGAAGGATGCATACAGTATGAAACGGATACATTTATTCTTTTTGGCATTGGGTGTAACAGTTGCTTTGCTGTTCGTCAATATTTTCGTCCGGGAAAGAATGTCGGATATTATCCGCAATGATAAACTTGTGGATGAAAGTTTTGTAGAACAGGGTGCCCCTCCGCTGATTTCTTTTACAACCGTAGCCTTGGGCGGATTCCGTGGTTTGATTGCGGACGTTCTCTGGCTCCGTCTGATCGGATTGCAGGAAGAAGGCAAATATTTTGAGATGGTACAGCTTGCCGACTGGGTACAGAAACTGCAGCCGAAATTTGCCGGTGCATCTGCCTACCTCGGCTGGAACATGGCATATAACATTTCTGTAACGTGTAAACGGCAGGAAGACCGTTGGCGTTGGATTCATCGCGGAATCGAAACATTGCGTTCTGCCATTGCCATGAGCCCGAACGATCCTCAACTTTATAAAGAACTGGGGTGGATCTATCAGCATAAAATGGGGAACGTATTGGACGATGCTCAACGGTATTACAAATATGAGATGGCAAAGGAATATATGTTCCTTTACGGCTCGCATTATCCGGATTGGAAAACATTGGCGGAAGCACCGGTAAAAGAAGCGGATTTTCTTGCTCAATTCAAGCCGGACAGCCAATTTATGAAAGTTCTTGCAGAAACAAAAGAACAGTACCCCAGTCTGGATGAAATTTACAAGGAATTCCGCCTGAAAAGTGAATTACCGGAAATCTTCCGGAAGAAATTGTCTGAAAAAGATCAAACCGTTTTTGCCGCCTATCTCCGGGCAAAATGGATGCGGGAACGTTATCTGCTTGATCCGAAAACCATCTTTGAAATCAACAAAGAAATGGGCGAATTGGATTGGCTTGTCCCCGAATCATTTGCAATCTATTGGGCATATCTCGGTTTGGCACACAGTCCCAAAAGACAAAGTACCGATTGCGACCGCATGATTTTGCAATCGCTCAACGTTACATTCACAAACGGGCGTATGCTTCTGCCGGACAATCAGGCAAGTATGAACTTTATTCTTGTACCGAATCCCGCTGTTGCGGATGCCATTTACAACCGGATGAAAGATGTTATGAAGCGGGAAGAAAATCCCACCTCTTTCCGTGCCGGATATGAAAACCTCTTGAAAGATGCAACGGTCATTCTGTTCAGTTTCGGCAGACAGAAAGAATCCTTTAAATTCTACAAGGAATGGTGTAAAGAGTTCCGTAACAAGAAAGCATTGGAAAAGGACTTCCTGCCTTTCGTTCTTGCGGAATGGGAAGAAGACTTGCGTGACGGCGGGTACAAGCAGGGCAATCAGCAGATCACAGCATTGATTTTCCGTGCTTGCGAATTGTTGGCATACGGTGACAACGATGCCGCTGCCGCGCACCTGGCATTAGCAAAACGGGCATACGACA
>JAFVSW010000159.1 GCA_017503545.1 Lentisphaeria bacterium
ATATATCCGGGAAATCATCGCATTAACGAATATGTCATTCCGTATCGGAACGCCATATCCGTCAATGCCGGTCTTGGTTAATGTAGTTCGATGTCATATTCCCAGGGTTACGCTGCGCTTCACCCTGGGCTGTCTGACTCTTGCCGCCCCATTCGGGGCTGGTCTAACAGTGATTCTAAATTCTTTCGGACATTGAGTCTTTTCTTACATGATTTCGTGAGTATTTCAAATTGAAAATCTAGCAGTTCCTGGAATTTTCAAGCTCAAAGGAGATCTGATTCTATGGCATAAAACGTCGAAGAGGCAAAAAAATAATAAAAACGGACTGCTGTTCCCGATGAAACAGGGGGACAGCAATCCGTTTTTTATTCTTCCGTCTATCCGGAAATCAGATTACTTGGTGATTTCGATTTTGATATTACGGATCTGTGATTTGAATTCTTTGTTGCCTTCACCCCAGCCCCAGTTGGGCATGAGAAGCAGTTTGTAAGAAACTGCGCCCGGCCAGAATTTCTTGAGAGCACCGATTTCTTCGTTCACACCATAGAAACCATAGATGGTACTGCTGGTGATTTTCTGCCAGTTATCAGTCAATTTGTTGGTACTCATGAAAGTAAAGTGAGCGCCTGCTGACTGTACCCAGACTTTGGTGTTTGCTTTATAATCTTTTTTCAGCGGAGTGCGGAGATTGACGATCCATTCACTGCCGGATTTTTCCGCTGTTGTATAGCCGACATGATCCCGGTTGGGGAGTTTGCCCACATTAAATGCAACAGAAGCATTTTTCGGCCAGCGGACAGCATTTTTGACTTTGATTGTTTTGTCGCCGGCTTTTGCATCAGCAGCCAATACGGTGGCGGTACCTCTGATCACACGGATATCAACCGTTTTGATTTCTTTCCCGTCTTTGTCAAACAGCTGAAAACCTGCGATGAACAGCGGGGATTTCGCGCCGGGTGCTTTACGGACTTCTGCTGTGATGCGGTATTTCGCAGCAGGGTCGATTTTGAATTTATCCGTTTTTGCCACAACGTAAGTCGGTCCCTGGACTTGCAAAACATTCGCTTCCGGGTTGGTTACATTGCGATTACCCCAGAGTTTTGCATCGGCGTAATTAATGTCAGCAGCAAATGCTGCAGCGGTGAGGAGCATAGCTCCAGCAAAGATTGTGTGTTTCATTTTTTTACCTTTCTTGTTATTAGTGGTGATTTATTTCTTTTTCTCTAAAATACGTACATTATCGATCCACATTTCTGCTTTCGGACGGTGGATCGAAAAGCGGACATTCGCCTTGCCATTGAAGTTTTTCGGCGTACGGAACGTAAAGGATTTTTTGTGCCAATCCAGATTGCCGCGCATTTGCAATTCCGGCATAAAGATATTTCTTCCGACGGAAACAACGGCATTTGCGCCGGAGGAAAGATCGATATTGTGTTTGATCCAATAGGAGAACGTATATTCCGTATCCGGCTTCAATTTCAGATTCTGGGATGCGGAAACGCCGCGTTTACCTGCATCCATACGCAGATACAGGCTTTGACCGCCGGTGACGAACCGGGAGGAATCCGGTTCCAATGCGCCTTCAAAATCCGCAGCAGAAGGATATGCCACATGCCAGGCACCCAATTTAGAACCATCGAATTCCGCATCAAAATTCCAATCCTTTACAATATTTTTGTCCGGATTTTTGTTTTCAACAGCAAGCAAACCGAATTTGTCGGTCTGATTAAAGGCATCCTTGATGTAAGGACTCCAGGCATACGTGCGGGAATACGGATCTTCTCCGGCAAATTGACGGCTGTATCCCACATTGAAGGGGAATTCACCAGTCGTATTTTTCAAAGCATTCAGCGGGATCGCCAATTCTCCACTCCAGAAATTCTTTCCGATATGAGTGCGCACTTTCAACGCCGCATCCCATTCTTTCCGGTTGGGGTGAACGATCGTTGTCATATAACCGGACGGGTGGATAGCGATCTGATAAAAATTGACTCTATCGCCGGAAGGATTCAGGAAGATTTCAAACAATGCTTCCTTCCAGACATTTTTCTTCGCTGCGGCTTTATCCCGGCTGAAAAGGAGTTTTTTCATTTCCGGTTCTTCGTAACGGAAGGTGATGTACAGATTTTTATCATCTTTGGTGACGACAGTCTGTACGGAAATATCGGTTTGCGGTTTCTTCAGACTGCGGAGATAACCGGTATTGCCGGGAATACGGATCGGTTTGGTCAAATCGATTTCTTTGGTCCGTTTATTGGCAACGAGCCGAACTTCTGCTTTATCCTGGGAATTGGCAATGTATCTGGCACTGTGCGCTTTGATCACATCCAGGAAGCGTTCCCGGAAGAATTTGACACGTTTCAGTGCCATTGCATCGTTTTTCACCTTCTGTTCCGCACGATCAAAAATGCCGTCAAGACGTTTGATTTCTGCCGGAGGATATATTTTTGTCCAAACGGCAAATTGTGTAATAGGCAAGTTCCGCGGGCCGGTGGGTGTTTCGATAATGGTTCTGCTTGCCAGCCATTTCTTTTCCAGAGTTTCAAAAAATTCTTTCATTTCCGGGGCGGCAGCATTGAACAGTTTGGAATAGAAATCATCCATCATGGCATTGACGTCAAGATCGTTATTCCAGAAGATCTTTGTTGCCGCATAAATGTTGGGAACACCCCAGATAAAGTGGTCGGTCTCACATTCCAGGAAACCGCCGTAAAAATATTTTTTCCGTTTCTGGTAATAGTTTGCAATATTTTTCGGTGTCGTATGGGGCATACCCGGAACCCCATAACTCTGACTCCATTTTGCATTGTTGATACAATAATTCCAGAACGCAACTTTACTGTTTAATTTTTTGGTCCATTGTTCAATGGCTTCGTCAGTATCTTTGGAGGTTTTTTTACCTTCCACCCAGGGACCGTAACTTGCGTACATGACCAGAACGTTATCCGGCAGTTTTACGGTCGGAACAGCAGCATAAAAATGATATGCCATCTGTGTGACATAGCCGGGGAGTTTATCTTTTTTCACCCGGTTGGCGATTTCAGCAGTCATTTCCCAAATCAGATTGGAAGAAGCAACTCTGCCTTTGCTGAAATATTTCTGACAGTCCGGACAACGGCACATGTAAAACGCATCCTGCGGCATAACGTTGGCAAATCCGGGCTGGAATCCGGCACCGGGCCACATCACTGTTTTACCGTTGAACGTGACACCGCGAACCGATGCCGGTTCGCCCAGAAGATAAGATTTCACATCTTTATAAATTTCTTCCCGCAAACCTTTACTGGTTAAACAGAGCTGACCGGCAAAATTTTGATGTTTTACCGCAATGCGTTTGCCATTTTCATACATGGCAAAGAATTCAGGATTGGTTTTTGCAAAACGATGGTGATACCCAACCCATGCCAAACCGTGACAGTTGGGGATCGCACGTGTTTCCAAACGCCAGCGCAGGTAATTCAGATTACAGCCGGTGATCGGGTCCTGATCGTCATACCATTCATCTTTATTTCTGCGTCCAACATACCAGGAGACACGCCGGTTTGTGAAGTCGGGACGATCCATGATATGAATGGTGGACGGAATTTTCAATTCTTTCAAATCCGGCACAACGGTACCCATTTCTCCGGCAAAGAAGAAACGGACTCCGGCAAACCGTTCCAGGAAATCATACGCGCCGAACAGGGTTGCCCGTTCAAAAAGCTGCATATTCAGCCAGTTGCCGGTAGCAGTTTTCAGAAAATCCCGGAGTTTTCTGCCGGGAATCGTGTCACGTCCGGCAATATAGATCTCATTCCCTTTTTTCAAGGTGTAAAATCCATCAAGATGGAGTTTTGCAAGATCGACTTTCGGGAATGCCTTTTTCAACATGGCATTATCACCGAGAATGATAGCATATTTGGCGGATCCGCGCTGTCTCAACAGGGGAATCTTTGCTTTTGTACCCTGCTGAAGATATTTCTGCATTTCTTCCCCCGCAAACAATGCGGTATCACCGGCTTCCTGCGGAGCAACGATTTCCAAATCACTTTTTCCGTTTTGGATAAGAGTTGTCATTTCCTTGCTCAATTTCAATTCCCGCGGCGGTGGATTGAAATACAATTCAGGCAATTTCGCACCACAGAGAGAACCTGCGGAGACAATGGAAAGAAGGAATAATTTCCATTTCATGAGAGCTAAACCTTTCTTTATTTTTGTTATTTGAGTTGATAATTTGATTTTTTATTTACGCTGATGGGTAGGATCCAGATAAAATCTGTCTTTGACGGTTTGCCAGTTCAAAGTCCTGGCATCCATACAGGAAACGTGCCAATCTGCATGAAGCATATTGGCTTTTTTACCATGTCGATTCTGAAAATGCATAGTATCTTCCGTTCCATCGTATTGATTTGGCAGCCATCTGGAAAATGTTGAATTGTTTGCCCAGGAATCAGCAAGCACGATCAGCATACTGGGTTTTGCTATATTCTGTACTTTTGTGACACCTTCATTGCTGGTACTTGCCAGTCCTGAATTGTACTGGTAACCATAAGTCACTTTGTTTTCCGCTAATTTCGTTCCCCTGATTGTGCATGGTGCCATGGGCGCGGCTTTACAATTCAGTGGACCACGTACACCATTTACGATGTAATTGGGCTGAACACCATGCGTCCAATCTACTTTCAGAAAACTTCCAACCGTGGTAAACCAGCCAGGTGCGTCTGCTGCCCAGGAACCACTCCATGTGTAATACAATGGATATGCCTGATCATACGTTTCAAGATAGAAATTGAATGCCAAGCCCCATTGTTTGAGATTGGACGTACAATCTGCTTTTACAGCGGTTTCCTTAACTCTTCCCAATGCCGGAAGCAGCATTGCCGCAAGGATGGCGATAATTGCAATAACAACGAGCAATTCGATTAAGGTAAAACATTTTTTCATTAACGATATCCTTTCATTACTTGTCATACGGTTCAGTTCATAGTCGGATTCAGAATTTTCTGATGCGCCGCGTTGCTGTATCCCAGTGATGATGCGATAATCATACCAGAATGACCATCTATGTACAGTACGCCGGCATGTTTTCCATGACGGGGTTGGAAATGTTTGTAAGCAGTGTCGTTACTCACTGTGGAGAAGTCATAGTTTGCCCATGAGTCACCTAACATAATCCGCGTAGATGGATATTTTACGGTTTCCGGTCTCAAACCTGAACCATTCGCAATAAAGGTGCTGTATTGATAGGAGTAACCGGCACCCGTATTCAGAGTTCCATCAATTTGCATATATGGAGAAATCACAGAAGGGCATCCCATGTACCCCGGTTTTCCTTTATACTCACCGTTAGGGTTCAGGTAATTGGTATGATATTTCCAAAAACCGCCGAGTTGGGCAACTGACCTGTACCAGTTTTGTTCTGCCGTATAAGTAGTTGTATATGTGTAACGCAACGGATAATAACGATAGGTTTCGGTATAAAATGTGAACCCCAGATTCCACTGTTTGAGATTGGAAAGACATTCACTTTTCTTTGCCGTCTCTTTGACTTTCCCCAAAGCCGGAAGCAGCATCGCCGCAAGGATGGCGATAATGGCAATTACAACGAGTAATTCAATCAGGGTGAAGCCATGCGGCTTCACCCCCTTGCAAGGGGCATCATAAGATTCTTTACAGAAAACTCTTACTGGATGTTTCAAAGCGGGGACTTTCATGGGTAATCCTTTCCTGTTGTAAAAGCATATAGTTAAACGTTTAAATCTACCGCAATATAACATTCCCATTAAAAAATGTCAAGAACTTTTTTGAAAGATTTTGACTTAATTATGAAAAATCAGTCAAAAAATTCATCATTCATGTCAAAAGATGGCAAGGAAACATTGATTACTTTCAATTTTCCGATTGCACGATGACGGCAATAGGGATGAATCATGACGGAACTGCCGGGTTTGACCGGGATTTTTTCTCCATCCAATTCCAGAAAACCTTCGCCTTCCAAAATATAATAAATTTCCTCGTGTTCCTTGTGATAATGGAGTTGTGCATCAATCTTTACATCCAGACGGTGAAAAGAAACTTTTCCTTCCGATGCTTCAATATAAGCGCGGCGGCTTAATCCGCAGGGACATTCCACCGGTTCAATTGCCGTAAAATCAGCAATGGTATAACGTTTTTTTTCAGACATGATATTACCTCATTTTATTTGATTTTCAATACTGCAAAATTCATGGAGGGAACGGCATAATCCAATGTGATGGAATCCCCGTCCCAGGTGTATGTTACATTCTGCCAGACACCCGCAGGAGTCAGCACTTGAACACTTGCCGGTTCTGCGGCGCAACGGATCATCAATTGTTTTACAGGGTCATAATTGATGTTATAGGCTGCGAACAACGTGGAACCGTCGGCGAGTTTCCGTTCGATTGCCATAAAATTCTGTTCGTTTTTGACTGCAAACGGCAATTTGCCGCCGCTGAGTTTATCCAGAATTTCCAGCATCCAATCTTTTCTGGATTCACAGAAGTACCCCAGGTAACATAATTTTGTATGGAACGCAGCCGTACAAACATAACCGCCCAGAGTGTTTTTGTAAAACACAGTTGCCGGAGCCACATATTCAAATTCCTGAGAAACAGCCGATGCCGCATAACGGAGTTCCGTCATAACTTCCACTGCCGGATCCAGAATGGTCAGACGGGGAACCGGTCTCGACGGAACATACCGTTTTTTACCATTTACATGACATTCCCGGTTGAACAGCATTTCAGAACCATCTTCCGCTTTCACACCGAGATATTCTGCAAATCCGCGTTTTGTCAATTCCATAGCAGCGTTGCCATCCACCAGAATTTTGCGGGACAACAATTTTTTGAGTTCGTCATCGGAATAACGTGCCACACAATGTTCACCGGCAAGGAGGTAAACTCCATCTTCGTTAAAATCATAACTGACATGGAACGGGATCCCGTACCAGCCGCATTTACTTTCCGCCCAGGTATGGTTTTCGATAAACGTTTCGCCGTAATTATGGACCGGATGCCAGGATGGGAAATTTTTATATCCGGGCTGAACAAGACCGCCGTAAACAGAACCTTCCACGGTACGTGTCAATTCCTGATAAAATTCTTTGTATTCTGCCATGATATCCGTGTAATTGCGGTGGATCGGGAAGCCCATTTTATGTGCATTGACATACCAGATTTTGGATCCGCGTACACCGGACATGATGGAAGAACACAATTTCATATTCATCGTGGTTGCGGAACGGGAATACAGATTGTGGGGGCAGGTATCGGATTCATCCAGAATCCGGGAAACTTTATCCTTATGGAATTCCACCAGAGATTGCGTTCTCATGACCACGTATGTTGCCTCATTTTTCTGTGCGCCTTCACAATAATTGGCGTTGGCAATGCGCATGACAGGTGAGTGATTTTTACCGGCAAAGGCTTGCGCCGTCTGATGATTGAAACGGATTTCCCACCCCGGCATACAGGAACCGCCGGGAATGGAGGGATCCACAGAATCCAACGCCTCACGAATCAATGCACCAACACCGTTGACGGTATCACGCTGTAATTGGATGAATGCTTCACAAATGGCATCGCCGGGTTTGGAAGCGCAAACAGCCTGACGGAATTCATCCGGCGTGTAATTTGTTCCCATTCTCCGGTTGAATTCAGCGGTATGGAGAGGACAAAAACATTCTGCATTGGGGGAAAAACTGCGGATATCATCGTCCCCCATCACAAAGACCGGTTTTTCTTTTGCAAAAGCAACAACGGTATCGGTGATATATTTGCGGTAATCCGGATCGAATGAACAGAAACGCATGGGTCTGCCTTCGCTGTCAATTGACCGTGTCCACGGTTCTTCATTCTTATCCGTTCTGGGCCAATGCCCAAGAATACTCTGGAAAAGTACCCCCAATTTCACATTGGAACCTTCCAATGCTTTTTTGAGTTTCCGGTAACTTTCCAGCGCAAATTCCACTTTCCGGAACGCAGGATAACCTTCCGGATGAAGTGTGAGAGAATACAGTACGGTATCATTTCCAGTCCGCTGCTGATACTCAATCATTTCCTTCGCGAGCAATTCTTCGGATCCGGGAGAAAAAGGAATAATGTTATAAAACTTGAACGGTATTTTATCTTCAGGAAACATGATTTTTTCCTTTCCATGAGTTTTCTTTTGGTGATATACGTTTGGTTGTTTTTTAAGTAAAATACAACCTGATTTTTCAATAGCAAGAAGAAAACAGAATAAAGAATGATTTTTTTGAAAAATAATGTTAAAAAATAACATTCTCAGACGGTAAAAATGGATATGCCGCAGCTTTTGCAGCATATCCATCTTTACTACCGTTCTTTTTACCGGCTGAATTTGTACGGTTTGCCTGTTTTTGCCGACTCATAGATCCCGCAAATGAGTTCAATGGCACGGCGTCCTTCTCTGCCGCCCAACAGGGGTTCCCGGTTTTCCAGAATGGCATTGCAGAAATCTTCCATCTGCATACGGTGCCCCATATCATTGATGTCCATTGGATTGCGTCCGCCGCTTCCGATCCGGCTTTCCATCTGAGTGGTGAGGATCTGGTCATCACCTTCCTGGGGTTTTGCAAATTCCCAAATGGTGATTTTATCTTCTTCAAATGCAACCGTGCCTTCGCTGCCGGAGAATTCCACGCGACGATGGAAACCGGGGGCGCAGGAGGTACTGACTTCGATGGTCCCGAACGAACCGTTCCGGTATTTGATGGCGGCGCAAAGATTGTCTTCCACTTCGATACTGTGTGTCAATGTGCCGGAGAATGCAAACACTTCATCCGGCGCACCGTTGATGTAAAGGAGCATATCCACCATGTGGATCGCCTGATTCATCAAGGCGCCGCCGCCATCCATTTTCCAGGTGCCGCGCCAGTTGGAACCACTGTAATATGCCGCTCCCCGATACCAGCGCATCTGACCGCTTGCCAACACCATACGGCCGAATCTGCCGTTACGCATGGCTTCCCGCACCAATTGAACGGGACGGGCAAAACGCCCCTGAAAAACGGGGGAGAGAATCACATTATTTTTGACACATGCCTGAATAATAGCATCGGCTTTTTCCAATGTGATATCCAGAGGTTTTTCGCAGAATACATGTTTCCCGGCTTTTGCAGCGGGGATTGCCATTGTGCCATGAAGTCCGGAGGGCGTGGCGATTGTGACGGCATCCATTTCTGCCACAGAGAGGAATTCGGAATAATCATCGAACGCCTGACATCCGAACTGGGATGCCAATGCTTCTGCGGAAGCTTTTTTCACATCATAAATCCCGATCAATTCCGCCTGGGGCAGATTGGCGATTACACGGGCATGCAGTGCGGCAATATTACCCGCACCGACGATTCCGATTCCAACTTTTCCGTTTCTCATATTTGCTCCTTTTCCGGTAAGGTTAAGTTCATTTCTTCCACTCTCATACGGAATCCGCTGCCTTTAAGTGTACTCAAATCCAGCACGCCATTCCGTCTGCGGTACAAGCCGCCGTGTATTTTTTCTTCTGCCAGAGAGGCATCCGGGTAGAACTGCATGGCATTACATTCCACACCCATGATCGTACCCACATTTGCCGCCAATTGAACGTGAGGCAGCATTGCCAGACGGGGATTGGTCAAATCCTGAACCATCAATGTCATGCCGTGTCCTTTTGCCCAACATGCGCTGAGCAAGGCACCGGTCTGTGTTTTGCAAGTTTTGAGAGCCACACCGGTCCAACCGAGCGTTCTGCCCAGTTTGACATATTTCCAGTTGTGTGCGCTTTCATCCATAAACAATGGTTTCCGTGCGGAAACACTGTGGACATCGATTTTATTGGCTTCCAGATCGTATGGGAACGGCTGTTCCACGTACAGAATCATATTGAAGATTTTCGGATGCTCCATGAGCAGACGGTCCAGAATGTCATTGACATACGCCGGATCGGTAACCGTACAGTTGAAGTCGGTACTCAAGTGGTTCACATCGTTTTCCAGTGCAATCCGCCCCACATGAACAAGACGGTTGTAATCCCACGCCGCATCGTTACCGCGCAGTTTGATTTTGAGACATTTCAAACCGTCACGTTTGATCCAGTCTTCCAGCAGAACGGGATATCCGTCATCCGGTTCATTCCCGGTGAGATCTTCTTTATAAAGCACATCGGTACCGCCGACCAGGTGCCAAACGGGGAGTGTTTCCGGTTCTTTGACGAAGAAATCTTCCGGATATTTTCCTTTGAATTCTTCTTCTTCAAAATAACTTGCCAGATCCCGGTTCATGTATTGGGCATTGTATGTTTTATAAACGGAAACGCCATGGAGATTGCCATAGGCATCGTGAAGAGCCATATCGAACGGAGCGCAGCAAGTGAGTTCCGCTAATTCCGGCATCACACGGGGGAGCGTTTCCAGGAATGCAGAACCGATTTCCATCGGATGTCCGCTGACGTTGAAATTCTTCCACATTTTGCACAGATTCCGGCAGCAGACACGCATTTTTTCCAATCTTCCGGCAAAGGATTCTGTGGAAGGCCAAGCCCATGCCGGACTCAAAGGAGATTCACCCCAGCCGACAGCCTGTTTGCCGTCCGTTCCTTCCACTGTGATTTTGACTTTTGCGGTATCATAGCCGGTACTGACTTCTTTCCCGAATTTCAGCGGCACACGCATGGTGAGAGGGAGGAAATACAGTTCGCAATCGACGATTTTCACATCAAATTTTGACATATTTTTTTCGTTCCTTACTTATTACAGTTCTTCATTCATTATACCGGAAAGATCGGCGGGGAAATCACAGATCTTTCTTTCGTTGACGCTTTTCCGTGCGTAACAGGGGGGAAGACTTGCCCACAGTCCATCGGCAACAGAGACTTCCGCCGGTTCATTGTTTTTCATACGGCGGATGAATTCTTCCAAGGCATCGGGCGCCGGTTCATTGACGGGAATGGGGACTCCGGCTTTCTTTGTATTGCAGCTTTCATAAAACGTGATGGTAGAAGGATTGTTCCATTCCCATTCCAGCGTACCTTTTGTTCCTTCGATGTAACCGTGCAGGGTGAATTTTGAATTCGATTCACAGAAATGGAAAGAGGTCTGACAGCCGTTTTTATGCTTGATCGTCAAGTCCCACAAATCTTCAATGCAGCTTTTGTTGCCGGGCATGGTACGGTTCATGGCAACGACCGATTCAAAATCGCCGCCCAACGCACGGAACCATTCAAAGGTATGACAGCAATGTTGTGTCAATTCGCCTCCGGTTTCGGGAACATAACGCCAATTCAGATTTTTCGTCGGATCGTAATCCGGTTTGGGACCGTTACTGACCCAGTTGCAATTGACAGAAATCAGGTCTCCGATTTTGCCGCTGTTGACCAAATCCAGCAAATCACGGAACACCGCAATATACCGGTAGGAAAGCCCCACATGGATATCTTTTCTTGTTGTCAACGGGAGCAAACGCTGAATATCCTTCACGAATACGGCGACCGGTTTTTCGATATAGATCGGTTTACCGGTTTTTGCCGCTTTGAGCAAAGCATCGGGATGCGCAGCAGGGAAAAGGGAAATGAGGTACATATCCACTTCATCGCTGGAAAGCAATTCATCCAGAGAGCAAACTTTTGCATTGTATTTTGCAGCAAGATTCTGCGCATTTTTTTCCGAAATATCGTGACAAAGTGTGACTTTTGCCACTCCGTCTTCCAATGCTTTCTCTAAAATCTGCTGTGTGCGGCAGCCGCAACCATAAAGTCCAATTCTGTAAGACATTGTATAATTTTCCTTTCTTGCTTGAGCTCAATTGAAATATTGGGCTGCTTCACTCATGTGCGGGTCAATGTTCGTATAAAGGGCAAACATTTTACGTAGAAATTCACGTTTTCTTTCCGTGAACTGCTGTGTCGGGTGTGCATCCAATGCCTGGGCAAAAATTCGGGGATCATCTTCTGCCACAGCTTTGCCCAACATGTACTGGTAATAAGACAAGGCATTGATCATGCCGGTAAACGGTGCGGGAACATATTGATCTTCCACCGGCGTGATGGTGTCACCATCAATATCCATTGTGTATTCCAACGGCAGCTCATCTGCAAAACCGCGGACTGCACCCCGGTTGGGAGCAGAAGCCATGATCCGCATTTTGCCGTATCCGCCCAATGCTTTGAAAATGGGAATGGAAATGTCAGTGGAATCTTTGCCGTAGAAAATATCGGCAGGCCAGGAATGACTCCAATCCATGGTTTCCGGATGTTTTGCATTGTCGATGAATTTCCGGAATTTTTCTGCTTCGGCAATGGGATATTCCTTACGGATCTTTTCCGGATCGAAAGGCTGGCGGGATGCAATGACTTTCCGCAGATAATCCATGGAGGCATCCGGGAAAATATAATACATTCCATCCGTTTCTGTGGAGAAAATAATGTGTCCGTACCGTTTATACATATCATGAATAAAATTACACGGTAATTCAAACCCGGACAACGGCTTCCAGTCATCTGTCAACACACGGGGACAAAGGGAGGAATACAAGTCTTCCCCATTAATACTCCCGCGCAGGATAAAGGAACAATGGTTGACACCGGCGGCGACAATATCCCAATCTTTCCGACATTCGTTTTTACCGAAAAACACACGGGAGAGGTCCCATCTGTGATTGCTGAATCCGCCGCAGATTCCCAACGCACGGATCTTGGTATAATTATTGACCATACCGCTGTAAACGGCGACCGGGTTTGGGAAAATCAGCATCAATGCTTTCGGGCAGAGTTTTTCCATTTTTTTTGCGATATTCAAAATGGTTTTACCCAAACGCATGGTAAGAAATCCGCCGTTGATGCTCAACTGATCGGAACTGTAAAATCCGTGTTCTTCCGCCAACATGGCAGCCATGGTTTCCGTCGGTTCGGTACGGGCAGCCATGGTGAGATACAATACATCAATGTCTTTCAATCCGTCATCCAGATTGTTTGGACAGCTCAATTTACAATTTTTGACTTTCTGAAATTCGGGACATGCACCGACCATTGCGGCAACGGCTTCGGACCGTTCCTGTTTCAAGTCGATAAAACGCAGTTCTCCATTATTGAACATTTGCGGCACTTCGTCAAAAACACCGCGCAACAAGGGAAGGAGCCGGAGTGAACCGCCGCCGATAAATGCAACTTTCATGGCAAATATAACCTTTCGTTACGAAAAACAGAACTTATGTTTTTCTGTTAAATATACATTGTTGTTTTAGAAAATAAATCCGTTTTTACGGAGTTTTTATACGATTTTGCTGTTTTTATTTCCGGACTGTACATGCAGGTCCGAGCGTTACCCCCTGATTAAGTTTTGTTGCGATACGAAATTCCCGGCAAGGCAGGGACGTATGATTGATCAAATCATCCAGAATCTTGATTGCAGTTTGAAACATTTGTTCCCAATTCAGTTTGGCGGATGTGATATTGCTTTCTCCAGTTGAAGGACTGGAATCCACACCAATCACGGAAACATCTTCCGGAATACGTATTCCTTTTTCTTTCAATAACATGGTTATGGAATTGGAATACACAAAATCTTCACAGATAATCAATGTAATATCGCCGGATTTGATCTCCGGAATCAGAATCTCCGTAATCTCCTGCATCAGATCATTATGATTGTCACTGTTCAAATGCGACGGCTGAAAACGGTGGGAATCCGTAAGCTGAATTCCTATTTCATGTGCAAGATTGACATATTTCCGGAGAAAACGGATGGCAAAGCTGTTCTGCTGGTAATATTGCTCCGCCGCACCAATCGCCGCCGCATTGCGATGTCCCAAATCATAAGCCATCAGCAGCAGCTCACGCATCCCGTCTTCCACTGCCGGATTGACACGGTGCAATTCCGGGAATAAATGGGAATCTCCCACATTCAATAATACCGTCGGCACTTTCTGCGAAACACTGCGGACAACATCATCATGGGGAGTCCCGACCACAGCACCATCAATCAAGCGGTCAAGAAGCAAAGGACAGCGGAATCCTTCCAGATTGTAATACTGATAATTTGTGGTAAAATATCCCTGCTGAAGCGCATACCAGTCAAATAAATGCATACTGGCTGCAATATCTTTATCGCCGACCGGATTTGCAGAGCCGAGTGCCAGAATATGCATGATCAGATTCGTCCGGGTCCGTTCCGGTTCTTCTGCACCCGCACGTAATTTCCGGGCAGAGGCACTGGGTTCATAACCGAGAGAATGAGCTACATCCCACACTTTTTTCTGCGTTTCAGGCAAAAATGAATTTTCTCCGTTGAGAATCCGGCTGACAGTTGCAACACTGAATCCCGCCTGATTCGCTACATCTTTAATTGTCGCACGTCTTTTTTGTATCATGATAGGTAATACTTTTGTTTAATTGTTGCATTAAAACCTTTAACTAACGTACTATATCACCTGCATAAACTGATTTCAAGCCTTGCAAATAAAAAAATAAGAAAAAAAACACTCTGAGCTTCAAAAAAAAGTGGATTTATTCAGGATGTGTGTTATATTAAAGTGATTTTAAGAGGCAATTTCAAAAGTCTTCAAAAATGCCTGAAAACTCTTGTTGAGATCTGAAAACGGAGCGTTTGAGGTGGTTACCCTCTGGGTAGCCACGTACAAACTACCATTTCCATCTCTTCAACAATCCTTTTTCAGTCAAATTTTGCCGGACTTTTGAAATTACCTCTTTTACAAAAAAATTAGCAAATCAACGACTGAAGGAGAACGTTGTTATGTCATTTTTAGATGGAAATTATCTTCTTTCCGGCGAAACTGCCAAAACGATTTATCAGCAAATCGCCGGTCTGCCGATCCTGGATGCCCATAATCACGCCGACGTCAAACGCATTGCCGACAATATCCCGTTCAACAATCCGTGGGAACTGTTTGCTGCAACCGACCATTATGTATGGGAAATCGAACGCAAATGCGGCGTTGCAGAAGAATTCATCACCGGGAAAGCATCCGATCAGGATAAATGGCGCGAACTCTGTCGCGTTTTCCCGCTGTTTGCCGGTAACCCGGTTTACGAATGGGTACACCTTGACCTGCGTTTCCTCGGTGTGGATTCCATTCTCTGTGAAGCGGTTGCGGATGAAACATGGAAAAAATTGTGCAAGATCCTCGCAAGCGAAGAATGTCTCCCTCAAAACCTCGTCCGCCGCATGAATATCGAAGTCATGTGCTCCACCGATGATCCGCTGGATGAACTCGAATATCATGATAAAGCAGAACAGGCTTTCGGCAAACGCCTCATCCGCCCGACTTGGCGTCCGGACAAAGCAATGAACATTTTCAAACCGGACTGGAATCACTATATCGACTGTCTCGGCATGGCAACCAGCAGAAATATTGATTTTCTGGAACACCTGGTCGAAACATTGAAATATACCCATGACCGCTTTGCAAAAGCCGGCACCATCGCCAGTGACCACGGTATCGAATGTCCGTTCGACGGCGATGCTTCAGAAGAAGAAGTCAAAGAAATTTTCCATAAAGTCCGTATCGAAAAAGAAAAACCGACAGCGGAAGAAGCCGCAAAATTCGGTTCTTACATGTTGAAGAAATTCGCAGAAATGGATGCCGAAAAAGGCTGGGTGTTCCAGCTCCATATCGGTGCCGTCCGCGACGTCCGCAGCTCTCTGTTCAACAACCTCGGTCCCGACTCCGGCGGGGATGTTTCCGATCACATGATCGACATTGTAAAACCCCTCTGCCGTTTCCTGGATAAGTTCGACGACAAACTCAAATGCGTACTGTACTGCCTCGATCCCGGCCATCAGGCAGACTTGGCAACTGTTTCCCGCGCGTTCGGTGCAAAAGTGAAACTCGGTTCCGCATGGTGGTTGAATGATACTCCCATTGGAATGGAACGTCAGTTGGAATACATCGGCAGCGTGGATGTACTTTCCCAGTTCGCCGGTATGGTTTCCGACAGCCGTAAATTGTTGAGTTACGCTTCCCGTTTCAACATGTTCCGCCGGGTATTGAGCAATACCCTGGGCAATATGGTGGATCGCGGTCAGATGCCGTTGGAAAATGCTATCGAAATCGGTAAGATTATGTCTTACAGCGGCCCGAAGAACTTTTTTGGATTTTAATTGTTGAAATATATTTTATCAACCCAAGCGGTAATTACCGCGAAAAATAACCAATAGAAGGAGCATTCAAAATGGATGTAATCGTCATGCCCACAGCGGCTGCAGCCGCAAAACTCACAGCTCAGATCATTGCTGATGCCATCAACGCAAAACCGAATTTCAAACTCGGTCTCGCGACCGGCAGAACAATGGAACCCGTGTACGCAAATCTGGCGAAACTCAACAAGGCAAACAAAGTTGACTTCTCCCGCGTCACAACTTTCAACCTGGATGAATACGTCTGGCCCAAGAAGGCTAAAAAATATGAAGCCAACAAGGACTCCTATCGTTACTACATGAACTATCACCTGTTCAATAAAATCAATATCGATATCCGCAACACCAACGTTCCCGATGGTTCCTGCGATGATGTGGATGCTGCTGCTATTGAATATGATAACGCTATTGCGGAATGTGGCGGTCTCGATATCCAGCTGCTCGGTATCGGCCGTTCCGGTCACATCGGTTTCAATGAACCGCTCTCCTCTTTCTCCTCCCGTACACGCGCTGTCACTCTGACTCAGACAACTTACGGTCAGAACTCTCCGTTGTTCGACAATCCCGAAGATATGCCGATGCAGGCTGTCACAATGGGTGTTGGTACCATCCTCGAAGCAAAACGCCTCGTCTTCCTCGCTACCATGAAAGAAAAAGCTGACATCGTTGCAAAAGCAATCGAAGGTCCTGTCACCAGCATGATCTCTGCAACTGCTATGCAGATGCACGAAGATGTTGTCTGCATCCTCGATAAAGATGCAGCTTCCAAACTGGAAGGTTTGAAAGAATACGAATGGAGCTTCAAGCACAATCCGAGATGGGCTGCTTATCAGAAATTCAAATGAGATTGATTTCTGATTCCCTGAATCAAGATTGAATTGTGCGGATCACGGTTTTATATCGCGATCCGCATTTTTTTGTTCGGAATTAAGATGAAACGTTTTAATTAAAACGTCCCGCTCATATCGCAGGTTTTGTAAGAAAAAAAGGTTCTTCGACGGTTTGTACCACAATTATGCTCAAAAATATATAACAAACAAATACAGAATGTAGAATCGACCTGTTTTACACGTAAAATAAGTATAAACCTTAACGTCCAGACAAACTTGGATTTGCCGATAGACAAGCCCCGAATGGGGCGGCAAGAGTCAGACAGCCCAGGGTGAGCGCAGCGTAACCCTGGGATAAGGCATTGAATAATATTGTCCCATGACAGCCTCCGCGTTGAAGACGTTCCGCAGGAACTGGA
>JAFVSW010000160.1 GCA_017503545.1 Lentisphaeria bacterium
ATATATCCGGGAAATCATCGCATTAACGAATATGTCATTCCGTATCGGAACGCCATATCCGTCAATGCCGGTCTTGGTTAATGTAGTTCGATGTCATATTCCCAGGGTTACGCTGCGCTTCACCCTGGGCTGTCTGACTCTGACCGCCCTTTCAGGGCTGGTTTTCCGGCAAGCCATGACACATTCGGACGTTGCGTCTTTTCTTACGTGAATTCGAGATTATTTAAATTGGAAAAAACTGTGGTGGATATGTAAAAAAATCCCGTTTTCACACCGGGCGAAAACGGGATGATATACGGAATAAATTTTGATGCCTTACTGTTGCCAGGAGGTGCAGAGATCTTCAGGATCCACTTTGTTGACGGCAAGACCATCAGAAGGAACCGAGTTTTTCCCAAGAGAAATCACGGCAACACGATCATTGATGGTATTGCCCGCAACACCGAATTTACTGACGATATTTTCGATCTGCTCATTGTAATTGGTATCCAGATAAATGATGTAGGGACGGCCCCACGGGTCACGATATCCGTTGGATGTAGAAGCGGCTGCACCAAAATAAGAAGGAGCGGCATTCAAATATTTTTTCTTTTTCTTATTGAATGATTTTGCATCTGCGGTGGCTGCCTTTGTTGCATCGGTATAGTCTGTATAGCAAAGTCTGTCGAAAAGCTGCAAGTACGTGGCATCAAGGGTTGCCAGTTCAGAGATAACGGTTGCAGCACCCGCATCAGTTTTTGCGGCTGCCGCAGAACCCCAATAGACGATGTCATTGGTTGTGCCGTTGGAAACGTCTTTTGACGGCAGATACTTGTGGTCGTTATAGAAACTTGTAATGGCAAGATGAATGCCTTTTGCTTCGGTCAATGCCTGGGTGGCACGTCCGGATTCTTTTACTGCACCCACGGTGGGGATCAGAATGCCTGCCAGAATGGCGATAATCGCGATTACGGTGAGGAGTTCCACCAGAGAGAAATGTTGTTTTTTCATATACTACGTCCTTTCCTTGAATATCTTACTGTTTACAATTTGTGATGTCGTCACCGGCACCGAATGTGCCGTCCGGAGTGGTTGAATCGCCATCGCCGGATTTTCCATCAGAACCGAGGGAACCGAGGTCATAACTGCCTTTATTTACTTTGCCCGGATAGCAATAATAAATCGGTTTTCCGTATCCATCGTTGATGGTATAATGATGTTTTCCGGATGTCGCGCCGCTGGCTTTACCCTGTCCGATCAATGACTGATAATTAATAAATTGATTAAAATTTTTCTTGTTTTCGGCAGCGGCATCGTCTGCATTTGAAACGGAATCGGTATGGAATTCCACGTAATTTCCTCTGCTGATGGGCAGATAATATCCGAATTTTTCTTTATACTGTTCCAATCCGGTTTTAATGATTTCCAATGTGGCAATGGTGCGTGCTTCTTTTGTTTTATTGCGGACATACCCGATCACCCCGGTGGTGATTCCGGCGAGGATCGCCATGATGGCGACAGCCGCAAGGATTTCGATCAACGTAAATTTTTTCTGTTTGCATGTGTTCATATTTTTCAGTACTCCTGTTCTATATGATACATATACACTCATTTTTTCACATTGCAAAGAAAAAAATCAAAAAAAGAGGAAAAAATATTATAATTCCGCTTTTGCTTTGCGGCTCATGAGTTCATAAATGATTTTCTGCGACGGGCGTTCCCACCTTTGCCACGGGTGAGGTAATGTCCTTCCGTGAATAGTTTTTCAAGCAATGAGATGAAAAAATTTGATCACTGTTGAAAAGCCTTACAAGTCCAAACAATCCGGATTTAACAGGAAATCAAAGATGTTTACAGTCAATATTCCATGTTCATCATA
>JAFVSW010000161.1 GCA_017503545.1 Lentisphaeria bacterium
ATATGACGGGAATACCCGTTTTTTGAAAAATTATGGGATATCTGTGAAAAAAAGTTTTTTTAAAAAATTATGGCTTGAAATAAGTGTTGATGGGTTTATATTAATATCACTTTATCCGGGTATTTTTTTCAATGAACTTGACAATTAAAATACAATCATATCAAGAAAAATTTTCAAAGGAATTTCAAATCTGAAAAGGAATTGTTTTATGCAGGTTTTGAATATCGGTTCACTTAATATTGATGTCGTTTACCGTGTACCCCATATTGTGCGTAATGGTGAAACGCTTGCATCCCGTTCCGTCTCCAAACACGCAGGCGGCAAGGGATTGAATCAGTCAATTGCACTTGCCCGTGCAGGTGTAAAAACCGCTCATGCGGGGGCAATCGGTCAGGATGGCGTGTTTCTCAAAGAATTGCTGAAAAAAGAAGGCGTTGACTGTTCTGAAATTGCCGTTATTTCCGATGAACCGACAGGTTGCGCAATCATTCAGGTGGCGGATGACGGAGAAAATTCAATCATTCTGCTCCGCGGAACAAATTTCTGTGTGACCCCTGCAATCGTCCGCAAAGCTCTTGAAAAAATGCCTGAAAACTCTATTGTTCTGTTGCAGAATGAAATATCTGCCCTGAAGGAATGTATTGAAATTGCTTCTGCAATGAACATGCGGATATTTTTCAATCCGTCACCGATGGATGAATCAATCGGTGATTTGCCTTTGGAGTTAATCGATACTTTCCTTGTCAATGAAAATGAGAGTCGTGAACTGAACGCTCTTGCAGGCAGAAGAATTGCCAACTGCAACGTCCTGACCACTTTCGGTGCAGATGGTGCCGAATACTGCGGGCGTGACGGAGATGTTATTCGGATTGCTGCCGTAAAGGTGGATAATGTCGTCGATACCACAGGTGCAGGTGATACTTTTACAGGTTATTTCATCGCTTCGCTGGTTCATGGCAGAACTCCTGAAGATGCCATGAAAACTGCCGCCGCCGCATCTGCGGTTGCCGTCAGCCGTCCCGGTGCAGCAGAAGCAATACCGTATATGAATGAACTTACTACTGTCAGATAGAGGCAATTTCAAAAGTCTTCAAAAATGCCTGAAAACTCTTGTTGCGATCTGAAAACGGAGCGTTTTTGGCTTGTCCGCCGTAGCCTTGGCGAAGGTGGATGGTTATTTTTCCACACCTTGTCACGGCATAGCCGTATTGCGACGCCGGATCAAACTACCATTTTCATCTCATCAACAATCTTTTTTCAGTCAAATTTTGCCGGACTTTTGAAATTACCTCAGATAAAAAAATTATTTCTTTTTAATACGGAGAACACGAGGTTCAAGCGGCGTAAATGTCATTGTCCGTTTACCATATGTTCCCGGCAATTCAAGAGCGACTTTCTTTTCCGATAAGGTATTGTTCAGAAGCACAAGAAGCAATTCTCCATCCGGGCTGATCACGGCTTTTCCATCCATCCCTGCGGGAATGACAAAATCTTTTACTTCTTCCCATGTTTTCAAATCCCCATAAAAGGAATCAATTTCCCTTGGTAAAGCCGCAAGCATGGACCAGAAACGGGAACGGCTAACCGGGACTCCGCCATGACCCATGTGGACGATATTCCCTGCGGCACCGTTGAGGATGGAACAATATACCCCCGCCCGGATTTCTTCCGCTGTCCGGCAATATGGATCCGGAATCGAACCGCCCAGCCAGAAAATAACCGGTTTATCATAGACGGTTTTGCGGACATGGAGAAGATCCTGTTTCAAATTCCGCATCAGGTTTGATCCGTGATAACTGCCTGTATAGGTTGCGGTTTCAAGAATATCACAACTTTTTGCATACTCTTTCAAGCGTGTCAGAGAATCGATCTGGAGCGCAAGTTTCAGATGGGGCAAATCCTGTTTCAACTTCATATACACTTTCTGATACATGGCAGGGGCATCGGTTTCCAATAAGGATTTATCCGGTTGTTGTATGTATGCTTTGAGGTTTGCCTCGTATGCAAGCAGGCAATAAAGGTTGGCAGACTTCTGTTTTTTCCGTGCCTTGATAAACTGTTCCAGACGCTGTTCCCAATTATGGAAAAACAGATAGCCGGTTTTCGGTTTGCGTACCAGCTGTTTGTAAGGGATATTCACACGGGATATACTGTTTTTTCTTGCACCGGGACCATAATTGCAATTGAAAGATGGATGATAGGGATAATTTTTTACTTTACCACCCGAAGTTGCAAAAATATAGAATGGTTTACCATTGAGTTTCAGTTCCGTTCCGGAAATGGTAAAGTTATCCGGCATGGCAGGACTTTGTGCCGGAGGCTGTTCTTTGACCATAAAAACACGAGTCGTATACTTGTATCCGGACTCATATTCCGCAACATATCTGCCCGGGGGCAGGGGATGTTTGATGAACCATTTCCGGTTCGTGATCTCTTGTTGCGCAATCGTTTTCTGTTCCTGTTTGATCCGGAATATACCCGGAACGTTCTGGACTTCAAAATGAATCGGATCATTTTTGAAATAAACATATTTATCCAGTAGGAGGAACGTTTTTTTACCCATATCAAGGAAACCTGTTTTTTCTTCCAGAAGATTTCCTTTTTGATCCGTCAGACGCAGTTGTACCATCCGTTTATTTTTCAGCGGCACATATCGTTCTGTTACCGGAATCAGGAATGAATGTTCCGTGAATTCTTTGCCAGTGAACGGCATGGAACGGGCAGGTTTGCCATCGAGCAACACTTCAATTTTTGCGGGGATACAACCGTTTCTGCCGGCAACGACCCGGATATTACCATCCGGTGTTTGATAAATGGCACGAATATGCAATGCCGCATCCGGAGCTTTTCCATCAAAGATCACCCGTGTCATAGTATTGAAATCATGAAAATTCCTGGCTCCGGAATAACTGGAATGTTCCATAATCCCGCCGATCGGGGCATAGGTCCGGCAGAAATTGGCAAGCCATACCGTGTTTCGCGGCGGTTGCGTTACACCGAGTGTGTAATAAGGGAGGAATAGAACAGCATCCCAGAATGTGTTTGATTTATCGATTTTCAAATCATAAGCCGGGGTCCAGGAAATATCCCGTTTCTTTGCGTGATACATGGAACCCGCCGGGTTGATGGCGATATGATAATAAATGCCATCGTTAAGTCCATTCGGCGCGAGAAGCAATTCAACATGCTCTCCGCCGAACAGATTCATATTATCATCCTTTTCTTGTTTGGAAAAGCGCATTTTTGCGGTATCAGCGTAACAACGGAAATGAATCCGTATCCCATCCGAATTACGCTGTATTGCAACTTCCGTCTGACCGGAAGTCCAGTCGTTTCCCAAGGTCATAAAACCGGAAACCGGTAATGTTTTGCTGGAGTCAACGGGGAATACAATGGTATTGCGCATGACCGGATTTGCTGTTTTTGAGGAAACCGCACACCCGGTCATTGCAAGCAATACAAGCGTACAAACAAGGACAGAGAAATGTTTTTTCATGAACTTATACTTTCAGGTTCAGGCAAGTTTATCGACGAGTCCGCCGATAAATTTAAGGGACGCCATAATATCTTTTGCCTGCTGTTCGCCGGAAATTTCCCGTTCGATGACCAGTTCGCCTTTAAAGCCCAGTTCATGCAGTTTGGGAATGATCCGTTTGAAATCGACTTTCCCTTTACCGATGGCGACTTCATGACCTAACTTACAGCCGTCAGTGGGGTATACACCGTCTTTTACATGCAGATTGCGTACATAAGGACCGAATACATCCAGAGCATCCAGCGGATTGCCTTTTCCGTACAGAATGATGTTTGCCGTATCCAGGTTGATCCCCAGGTTGGGCAGATTGATATCCTGAATGGTACGGAGGAGAGTAACCGGAGTTTCCTGTCCGGTTTCAAACCAGAATCCGATTCCGAGATCGTTACAGTAGGACGCGATTTCCCCGAGTGCATCAAGTGTTTCCATATACAGGGGGGATTTGGGTGTTTCGGGAATAAAACCGCAATGGGTAATAATGGCAGGTGCGCCGACCGCGGCAGCAAAATCTGCACCTTTTTTCAGATCGGCGATACGTTTTTTACGGGTGTAAGCAGGAATCAACCCCATGGTATCGGGACCATCGATCAAGTCCCAGATCACAGTTCCGGAATATCCAGTCCAGAGTGCGGCAAGACGAACGCCGGAAGACTTGAGATCCTTCTTGACTTTTTTTGCCATTTCCGGAGTCCAGAGGTTCATGTTCCAGTTTGCGAGCTGTGTGGTTGCGACACCGTATTTAGCGATGACGTCAAAGACATTGGTTTCCTCTCTGAGTATGGAGAGAACACCGAGTTCCATAGGACGTTTTGTTTTTTTCATAATCAGGTTCCTGTATATGGTTTAAGTTTGACATAATTGGTTCTACAATTTACATCACCGAAGCAATAAAATCAAATAAAAAGCAGAAAAAAGTCAAAAATTGGGGATAATCTTCATAAAAAAATCCAATTTTCTTTTTATTTTTTACTTTTTTCTCTTGAAAAATAGCGTAATCATGTTACATTTTGCCATATGGATGTCCGGCTATATAAATAATATAGTCCGGAGGTAGTTTAAAAAATGAATTTTATTAATTTTTTTCGGCGGCTTTTTATGGAACAGCGAAAAATCTTGAGCGGCGACGAGGCAGTCGCATATGCCGCGCTTGCGTGCGGTATTACATTGGGCAGCGGGTATCCCGGTACTCCGTCCACCGAAGTATTGGAAACTCTGGCGGCAATCGGCGGTCCTGCCGAATGGTCACCTAATGAAAAAGTAGCGTTGGAAGTCGGAGCCGGTGTTGCAATCGCCGGTGGACGTTCTCTCGTTACAATGAAACATGTCGGCGTAAACGTAGCCGCCGACCCGTTGTTTACTTTGACTTACATGGGAGTAAACGGCGCATTGGTTCTGTTGAGTGCGGATGACCCGGGTATGGGTTCCAGTCAGAACGAACAGGACAACCGTAATTATGCAAAATTTGCCCAGATGCCCATGTTGGAACCATCTGACAGTCAGGAAGCCTATGACTTTGCGATCCGCGCATTTGAACTTTCTGAACAGTTCAAAATGCCGGTATTGTTCCGCATGACGACCCGTGTTTGTCACTCCCGCGGTCCGGTAAATCTGCACAAAACGGTGGAAGCAAAAAAGATCGGCAATTATGTCAAGGATGTCAAAACAAAAGTCATGATTCCGGCATATGCCAAAAAAGCACATGTCCGTCTGGTTCATTCCATGATGGATCTGGCTGCTTATAACGAAAAAGAAACATCATTGCGTCAAGTGATCGGTGATTCCAAAGAATTGGGGATCATCACTTCCGGCGTTGCGGCACAGCATGTGATGGAAGCGGCACCGGAAGCAGCGATTTTGAAACTCGGTATGACCTGGCCGCTGCCCATGAATGTAATCCGTGAATTCGTTTCCGGCGTGAAACGGGCGATCGTCGTAGAAGAAGGTTCCCGTTTCCTGGAAGAAAATATTCTTGCTGCCGGGATCGCGATCGACAAGAAAGATGAAGTTTTTGAATACAGTGAACTGAATGTCAGCCGTGTGAAAAAACTGATTGCACATGATACCACACCGGATGCACAGGGTGCCCCCGGCAGACCGCCCGCGCTCTGCCCGGGATGTCCTCACCGCAAAACGTACGAAGTCCTCAAAGATTTGGGCTGTATTGTTGCAGGTGACATTGGTTGTTACACCCTGGGTGTTCTGCCTCCGTTTGAAGCATTGGATTGCTCCATTTGTATGGGAGCCAGTATTGGTGCCGGATTGGGCTTGCGCCACAGTCTTCCGGAAGATCAGGCACGGAAAGTTGTCAGCGTGATCGGTGACAGTACATTCCTGCACAGCGGTTTGACCGGTATTCTTGAAATGGGTTACAACAAACCGGCGACCGGACATGTTGTTCTGATTCTTGACAACTCCACGACCGCCATGACCGGTTTGCAGGAACATGCGGCAACGGGTGTGCATCTGGATAAAACGACCGCCCCGAAAGTTTCATTGGAAGCATTGTGCAAAGCGGCGGGAGCCGATCATGTGGATGTGATCAATCAAGTGCAGAAGACGGAAGAATTCCGTGCGCTGCTTCAGACCCGTCTTGCATCCAATGATGTAAGTGTGATCATTGCACAGAGTCCTTGTATTCTTCAGTTGAAGAAACTGGCAAAACAGAAGAAAGGTTGATCCGAGATGAAAGATACAGTCAATGTAATGTTTGCGGGATTGGGCGGACAGGGAATCATCCGTGCATCGGATATGCTTACAGAAGCCGCATTCCGCCTTGGTTATGATGTAAAGAAAAGTGAATTGCACGGAATGAGTCAGCGCGGCGGCTCGGTATCCAGTGATGTCCGTTTCGGCAAAAAGATTTACAGTCCCATGATTCCGGAAGGAGAAGCGGATTATCTGGTTGCAGTTACCGAAGATCAGATTGAAGTATGCCGTCCCTATCTTTCTGCAAATACCGTAATCATCCGTCCTTCTGACATTGGGGAAGCGGATGCCAAGTCCCGTATGTTGAATATTGCTCTGTTTGGCGTATTGAACCGTTATCTGAAATTTGATGTGGAATTGTGGAAGACTCTGTTGCGTGAAAACTTCCCCGCGGCAGTTGCAGAAGCAAACATCGAAGTATTCCTCCGTGCAATCGGAGAATGATATAATAATTAAGAAAGCGAGATTTACAACAATGGCAAATCAAGTAGTACATCCGGCAAGTACAATGGACTTCATGC
>JAFVSW010000162.1 GCA_017503545.1 Lentisphaeria bacterium
AAGTCCGGCAAAATTTGACTGAAAAAGGATTGTTGAAGAGATGGAAATGGTAGTTTGATCCGGCGTCGCCTTGCGGCTGTGCCGTGACAAGGTGTGGATTATTTACCATCCACCTTCGCCACGGCTACGGCGGGACAAGCCACAAACGCTCCGTTTTCAGCTCTCAACAAGAGTTTTCAGGCATTTTTGAAGACTTTTGAAATTGCCTCATTCTCTAATGAAAAATAATTGTTTCCTTTATAATTTGCCACAAATGCCCATTTTTTCAACATAAAAAACGCTTTTTTTTCATTTTTTTTGCTATTTTTTCAGAAAAAAAAGATTTTTTTGCCGCCAAACACTTGCCTTTTGATAATACAGGTGTTATATTTCCGTGAATAAAAATTGTATAACTCTTTGCAGGAAGGATTATCATTATGGCGGAACAGGAACAGAATCCGGTCCCCAATACCGGGACCGTAAAACTCTCAAAGATCAAGTTGGATCCGGCACGCGAACTCATGGCGAAAGCTGCAAGTCAGATCCCTGTGGCACCACACAGACAGGACAGCAGCATCTCTGCAAGCGCGCAGACGACGATTGCACCTCCATCCGGTGCGAAAAAACTGACATTGAAACTGAGAACGGATAATGTGCCGCAGCCGGAACCGGCTGCCGCTGAAACACCGGTGTCCGCACCCGCTGCTCCCGCGCCCGCTGCAAAGTTGGATACCACAACAATGCGGCTCAAAGTACGCAGACAGCCGACTGCTCCTTCTGCCATGCCTGCGGTAACACCTGCCGCACCTGCTGCTGCCGCAGGAACACCGGCGGGAAACGGTGCTGCGCCTTCAAGTCCTTCCAAAATCACATCTCTTAAACTGAAACCGGTTATACCCGCCAGTACGACTGCGGCTTCTGAAGCACCGGCACAGCCGACTCCTGCCGCACCTTCTGTTACAAAACGTCCCACGGTTGCAATTCCTGCAGCAACTGTGGCTGATTTTGCAACCTCACAAACCGTCGTGCTTTCCCCTGCTACTGCTACTGCCGCCGCTCCTGCGGCTCCCGCTGTTCCTGCCGCTGCTTCTGCCAAAGAAAATGCAGATGATGCGACGGTAAAAATTGCCCGTCCGACCCGATCTGTTGCCGTTGGCACGCCCGGATCTCTGATCCCCAACGTTCCTTCTTCGGAACAAATTCAGGAAAAACAGGCTGCAACCGAAGCGGCATCCACTGCCGCCAAAACAATTAAACTGACTGCCGCTATGAAGCCGCTGCAGACACAGACGGCAACCTCTCCGGTTCCCAAAGTCAAACCGGTTCCGCAACCGGTCGCACCCGCTGCAACACCTTCTGCTGAAACAACAACCGGAACTGCGGCGAAAACGATCAAGTTGACTGCTGCCATGAAACCGCAGCTGACGCAGACCGCGACATCCCCGGTTCCCAAAGTCAAACCCATTCCGGCTCCCTCAGCGGCTCCAGCTCCGGCGGTAACACCTTCTGCTGAAACAACAACCGGTACTGCGGCGAAAACAATCAAGTTGACTGCTGCCATGAAACCGCAGCTGACGCAAACGGCAACTTCTCCGGTTCCCAAAGTCAAACCCATTCCGGCTCCGCCCACCTCTGCTCCGGGCCGTGATCCGATTGCCGCAAAAACGATCAAGTTGACTTCTGCCATGAAACCGCAGATGACGCAGACCGCAACCTCTCCGGTTCCCAAAGTGCAGAACGTGGCTGAACAAGCCCCGGTTTCACCTTCCGCACCCACCGTTGCAGAAAAAGTACCGGCACCTCATGTGGGTGCCTCTGCTCCGACAATCAAATTGACAACACCGGTAGTGGAAGAAGCCAATAAATCGATTCCGACAGAAACGATCAAGTTGACACCGCCCACTCCGGCACATGGACTGGAAAAGACAGAAACAACAGTTACAGAAAATGATTCTGCAGCGACAGCACAGCCGCAAAAAGGACTTGGCGGTTTGACATTGAAGAAACCGTCATTATCGAAAATATCTTCTCTGTTGAAAAAACCGGCAGCCGTTTCACCCTCTGCACAAACACAGGTAAAAACAACCGGCACGGCGGCAGCAGGAACAACACCTGCCGATGCCACTGTAGTAATGAAAGCTCCTGTTGATGCAACTGTTGTAATGAAAGATACGGATAAACATGTTGACTTGAAACAGGAAACTGCCGCCGCGGCAACAAAAGCGGAACCGGGCGTATTTTTCCTGATTCTTTCCATTGTTGCACTTCTGGTTCTGTGCTTCAGTGTGTTTGTATTGACGGTTCAGTATCTGAATATGTACGAAGGGAAAAACATCAAAGTTCCGGGTTGGGAAGAACTTTCCGGAGTAAAGAAATAACTTTTCCCGGAACCGGATTTGATTTTTTCGTGATTCAGTGTATATTATTAAGGTTTATAGAAATATTTGGTAAATAACCATAAACGAGTTAAAGGAGTAACAAGTGAGCTACACGATCCTTGTATTTGTGAAGCAGGTCCCGGATACTAAAAATGTCACGGGCGAAGCAATGAAACCGGACGGGACAGTAAACCGTGCGGCGCTTCCTGCTATTTTCAATCCGGAAGACTTGAATGCCCTGGAATTGGCACTTGAGTTGAAAGACCGGTATCAGGCAAAAGTTGTTGTTGCAACCATGGGGCTTCCCGCAGCATCAGCAGTTCTCCGCGATTCACTTTGCCGTGGTGCGGATGAAGCGATTCTGTTGACAGACCGTGCATTTGCCGGGGCAGATACTCTGGCAACAAGTTTCTCTCTTTCCCGTCTGGCAAAACGTTTGGGAAAATTTGATTTGATTCTGTGCGGACGTCAGGCTATTGACGGTGACACAGCACAGGTTGGACCTCAGATTGCAGAAAAATTGAATCTTCCTCAGATTTGCTATGTGGAAGAAGTGATTTCTCTTTCTGAAACGAGCGTACGCGCCCGCCGCACAATCGAAGGCGGATATGAAATTCTGGAAGCACCGCTCCCGGCATTGATGACCGTTGTGGATGCAAACGAACCCCGCCCGCGTAATGCAGAACGCATTTTGAAATACCGCAAAGCAAAAACTCCGTCTGAATTCAAAGCAGCAGGAGTGGATGAAGCCGGGTTGGAAGCTCTTGCAGCAAAAGGTCTTGTTATTCAGGAATGGACTGCTGCCGGAACGATTCCGGAAAATGAAATGAACCGGATCGGCAAAGCGGGTTCTCCCACCAACGTAAAACAGATCATGAGTGTTGTTCTGACCGCTGGTGATTACAAAAACATCGAACCTTCCACCGAAGGTGTTACCGCCCTTATCCACGAACTTATCGAAGACCATACTCTCGGGTGATCATCATGTCTGATTCCATTGGAAACGTTTGGATTTTTATTGAACAGGAAGCCGGCAAAATTGCCGACGTCAGTCTGGAATTGGTCTGCAAAGGCCGTGAACTTGCCGATAAACTCGGTGTAAAAACAGAAGCCGTTCTCCTTGGCGACAAGGTGGAAAGCTGCTGCGACACATTGTTCTCCTACGGTTGCGATACCGTTTATCTTGCAGAAGATCCCCGGTTGGAACCCTTTACTGTTCTGCCGTATTGCAAAGTCATTATGGATTTGATCAAAGAACACAAGCCGAACATCCTCATGTTCGGTGCAACGCTCAAAGGGCGCGAACTGGCTCCCCGCGTTGCTTCTGAAAAATCCGGCGGTCTTACTGCGGATTGTACAGAACTTTGCATCGATGATTTCAATGATGTGAAATCCGGTAAAGAATGGAAAAATAAACTCATGCAGATCCGCCCTGCTTTCGGCGGTAACATCATTGCCACAATCGTGAACACATGGGAAGATCCCCAGATGGTCACCGTCCGTGAAGGCGTGATGAAACTCAGTGAACCCAAAGCCGGTGCAAAAGGGGAAATCGTCCGCGTTGATGTTGCCCTTACAGAAGCCGAAATGGTGGTCAAAGTCATCGAACGCGTCCGTCAGGAAAAGAGCGTGAATCTGAAAGGTGCACGCATTATCGTTGCCGGCGGTTACGGTGTCGGTTCTGCTGAAAACTTCAAATTGATTCATGAATTGGCAAAAACGCTCGGCGGTGAAGTTGGTGCTTCCCGTGCAGCCGTGGATGCCGGTTGGATCAATCATGATCACCAGGTCGGTCAGACCGGGGTGACTGTCCGCCCGAATCTGTATATTGCCTGCGGTATCAGCGGATCCATTCAGCACTGTGCAGGTATGACTGACAGTAAAAAGATCATTGCGATCAATACAGACCCGGATGCACCGATTTTCTCGGTTGCCCATTACGGGATCGTCGGCGACCTGAACCAGGTTATCCCGATGATGATCAAAGCATTTAAATCCAAGGCATAAGGAGACATAACGATGTCCAACTTTCTTACTGACAATCCGGATCTTCTCTTTACGCTGAAGAATCTTGATCTGCGTGAAGTGGTCAGTCTTTTTGAAAAAGATTACACAGAATGTAAAAAATTTGATATTGCACCGGAAAATTATGAAGATGCTCTCGACGGCTATCAGCAAGTGCTGGAAGTTATCGGGGAAATCACCGGTGAACGGATCGCTCCCCGGTCCCGTCAGGTGGACGAAGAAGGTCCCAAATTTGAAAACAATACTGTGATCTATCATCCACTCACCGTTCAGAATCTGGAAGATCTGAAAAAAGCCGGTGTCATGGGCGTGATCCTGCCCCGCGAATACGGCGGCTTGAACTTCCCCACCACCATTTATACCATGATGACAGAAATGGTTTCCCGCGCGGACGGTTCTTTGCAGAACCTGTTCGGCTTGCAGGATATTGCAGAAACCATCTGCTCTTTCGGTTCGGAAGATCAGAAACAGCGGTATCTCCCCCGTTTCGCTTGCGGGGAAGCCGATGGTTCTATGGACTTGACCGAACCGGATTCCGGTTCCGACCTCCAGAGTGTCCGCCTGAAAGCCACACAGGATGAAGACGGAAAATGGTATCTTGACGGTATGAAACGGTTTATCACCAACGGTTGTGCAAAAATTCACCTGGTGCTTGCCCGTTCAGAAGCCGGAACAACAGACGGACGCGGACTTTCCATGTTCATCTGCGAAAAGACACCGGATCTGGTTGTCCGCCGTATTGAACACAAAATGGGTATCCACGGGGTTGCCACAGCAGAATTGCAGTACAATCACGTACCGGCAGAACTCTGCGGACAGCATCGTTACGGTCTGACCCGTTACGTTATGTCTCTGATGAACGGAGCCCGTGTTGCGATTTCCGCCCAGGCCCTTGGTATTGCAGAAGCAGCCTACCGCGAAGCCCGTAAATATGCTTCCGAACGTGAACAGTTCAAGCAGAGCATTGACCGTTTCCCGGCGATTTACGATATGCTTGCAAAGATGAAAGCCAATCTGGCTGCATCCCGTGCATTGCTGTATGAAACGACCCGTACTGTTGACTTGAGAAACAGCTATGAAAAATTGGCAGAAGGTCCGAAGGAAAATGTAACACCGGAAATCCGTGCAAATTCCCGTTACTACAAGGAAATTGCCGCAGTTCTGACTCCCATGAGCAAAGCTCTTTCCACCGAAGCAGCCAACAAGATTTGCTACGATTGCATTCAGATCCACGGCGGTACCGGTTACATGCACGACTTTGATGCAGAACGTTATTACCGTGACGTCCGTATCACCAATATTTACGAAGGTACCACACAGCTCCAGATCGTTGCGGCGATCGGCGGTGTCAAAAAACGTGTATTGGATAAACGGATTGCAGAACTCTTTGCCGGTATCCCGACAGAAGGTCTTGCCGGTGAATTGCGTGCGATCCTCGACGGTATGTACAAGAAACATGTGGAAGCAGTTCAGTATATCGTTGACAAGAAAGAAGCAGCAGATCAGCCGTTGCATGAACTCCGCGCCCGTAATATGGTGGAAAACGAAACATTCGTATTTGTCGGCTTGCTGTTGCTGCGTGATGCATTGATCGATGCAAAACGCGAACCGGTGGCAGAACGTTATATCCGCGACGCCGCATTTGACTTTGAACGCAACTGCAATATTATTATGAGCGGTGATTGCAGCTGTATCGAAAAACACCGTGCAGTTATTGACTACTGATAGAAAAGGAGTTTTCAAAACTATGAATAACGACTACCTCGCACGCGCCAGAGAAGTGATTCCGGATGCAAAAACATTGATTGTATTGGCATCCAAACGTGCCAAAGCATTGGCTTATGGCGCACGTCCCATGGTGCGTTGCAGCGATGACAATCATTTGGATATTGCGTTGCTGGAAATCGCAGAAGGCAAATTGATCGCATCCACAGACGAAAATGCTCCTACGGATGACTTCCTCCAGGAATTGGAAGCGGCGAAATCCGCCGCTGCCGCCGCAAACGGGGAAAATAAAGTCAAGGAAGTGTAATTTCTCATGGCACACGATGTAATCATTGTCATGGGCAGCCGCAGTGACTTGCCCGCATTGGAAAGTTCATTCAAACTTCTCAGTGATTTCGGCGTCTCCTGGACTGCACGGGTCATTTCCGCACACCGTACTCCGGATGTTGCCGCTGACCTTGCACGCAATGCAGAAGCAAACGGCACAAAGGTCATTATCTGTGCCGCCGGTATGGCAGCTCATCTTGCCGGGGTTATTGCCGCATACACCACATTGCCGGTGATCGGGATCCCCATGGCATCTGCTCCGTTCAACGGAATGGATGCGTTGCTTGCCATGGTCCAGATGCCTCCCGGAATTCCGGTGGCAACCGTGACTGCCGGTAATGCCGGTGGAAAAAATGCAGCCTTGCTTGCTGTTTCCATTCTGGCATTGCAAGACAGCGCATTGCGTGAAAAATTAAAGGCTTTCCGGAAAGAACAAACAGAAAAAGTTCTTGCGGACGATGCAAAATTGCAAGCCGAATTGAACTGAGCGCAATGTAAAATCAAATATTTGAAAGCCTGACATTCCTGTCAGGCTTTTTTTTGGAATCATGAAAACGATAAAACACTTTTTAGCAGGACTTCTTACTATGGCAGCCATCCTCACTACACAAACAGCCTGTTCTCCATTTCAGAACGGGGCAATTTGTCTGACCTTTGATGATCGCAATTTCAATGACTGGAACAATGCGATCCCGCTCTTTGAAAAATACAATGCACATGCCACATTTTTTGTTTGCGGTGTTATGGATGATAAAGCGGTTGCCACCATGAAACGTCTGCAGGAAAACGGTCATTCCATCGGTCTTCACACCATTCATCATGCAAACGCTCCGGAATCATTTATGGAAACCGGGGAAGACAATTACATGAAAACGCAGGTGATTCCCCAGCTTTTCATTGCCCGTCAAGCCGGATTGCGTGTAAACCATTTTGCGTACCCGAATAACCGGAGAAATGAAGATACAGACCGTGCTATGCACCAATATTTCCGCTATTTGCGTGCCGGGGTGCCCGGAGGCACCAAAGGAAAAGATCTGCGGAAAGTCGATGCCATGTATTGTTCTCTTGATGATGTCCGGAAAAACCGTGTAATGGGCGGAGCCGGAATCGGATCTTATTACGAAACAGATCCGGAACAGCTGAAAGGAGCGATTCTCCGTGCCGCACAGGAAAACAAAGTGATCACCTTCTTTTCTCACGGGATTTCAGACAATCCGAATCAAATCAGTATTTCCATAGAATGGCTGGAACTGATCCTGAAAACGGCACAGGAACATGGAGTCAAAGTCATCGGCTTTGATGAATTGGATTAAAATTCTTTTGTCATTTTGTAATCTGCTTTATAGGCCTTGGTCTGTTCCAGAGAAACAAGGCCTGCATTATACAGATCTTCCAACGATTTTTCAAGCGTACACATGCCGTCTTTCCAACTGGTCTCGATAACCGATTGCAGTTGATGCGTTCTGCCTTCCCGTACAAGAGCCTGGATCGGCGGAGTGCCGAGCATGACTTCAAAAGCTGCGGCTCTGCCCGCACCGTCCAAACGGGGCAGCAAGCGTTGAGAAAGAACGCCAAGCAGAACCCCGGAAAGCTGAAGGCGTATCTGATTCTGCTGATCAGGAGGGAAGGAATCCACAATACGGTCGATGGTTTGCGGGGCACTGTTGGTATGGATCGTGGCAAAGACCAGATGTCCGGTTTCCGCAGCGGTCAATGCGGCAGCAATGGTTTCGATATCGCGCATTTCCCCGACCATAATCACATCCGGATCCTGCCGGAGCGCATATTTCAAAGCCGTGGCAAAACTTTTTGTATCGGAATGTAATTCCCGCTGTTCCACGATGGAATGGATATTATCATGCACAAATTCGATCGGGTCTTCGATGGTGATGATATGTTTTGCACTGCTCCGGTTGATCTGATTGAGCAAACTTGCCAATGTCGTGGATTTCCCGCTGCCGGTAGGTCCGGTGATCAAAATCAAGCCCTGATTTTTTTGTGCAAGGCGGACAATGGGCGGCGGCAAAGTCAAATCTTCGGGTGACGGGATTCTGGTATTGATCACGCGGCAGACCACGCCGAGACACCCTTTCTGATAAAATGCGTTGATACGGAAACGGCAGGAATCTTTTCCGGAAGCAGCCAGTTTTCTATCATTATCAAACGTTACGGAAAGTGCAAAATCAAGTTCCCGTTTTTCTTCCAGTTCCACACGTTGACTTTGATTGATTACACTGAAAAGCAAACGCTGAATATCTGCCCTGCGCAAAGGCGGCAAATCCAGAGAACGCAATGAACCATTGATGCGTAAATTCGGGCTTGCGGCATAGGATAAATGCAAATCGCTGGCACCATTGAGAATGGCGGTACGGAGCAGACGGCGCATATCCACGGCATTTTCTTTTTCCCTGTCAGAGCCGTCACTGTAATAACTGCGGAACGAATCGATCCCGCTTTCCATCCCCTTGACCAGCAAATCAAATTCATCCGGATTTGTGGAAGCATTTCTGCCGTCAGCAAGGGAGATTTTTCCTTCCATATACAACTTGTAGATCGCCCGGTTGAAAAGCATCATATCATCCCCGGAATTACGCCGGAGAACATCTTCCAGCGATGAATAATCCCGGTCGGCTATGAGTTTTTTGACAAAGGGAGATCCATACAGGATTTCCACGGCAGGATACATCCCGTTCCGGTCAGCAGAAGGAATCAAACGTTGTGCTATAACGGCATTGACAACTGTCCCCAGGTCAACAGCCGCCTGAGTCTGCAAAGATTCAGGGAAGAAATTCACAATCCGTTCCACCGCCTGAATGGTATCGGCAGTATGCAGCGTGCAAATAACAAGATGTCCGGTCAAAGCGGCATGGATGGCATTCTTCATCGTTTCAATATCACGCATTTCCCCGATCACAATCACATCGGGATTTTCCCGCATGGCACTGTGGAGTGCGGCAGAGAAACTGACCGTATCCGTATTGATTTCCCGTTGGGAAATAATGCTGAGCATATCCTGATGGACAAATTCCACCGGATCTTCCAGTGTTAGAATATGGCGTTTTTTGGTCTGATTGATATAATTGATCATCGCCGCCAACGTGGTGGATTTTCCACATCCGGTCGTCCCGGAAACCAAAATCAATCCCCGGGGAGCATCGCACAATTCTGCCAGAACAGGCGGCAGATTGAGAGATTCAAATGTAACACTGTTTCCTTGAAGTACAGGACGTACCGCAATGGATGGTCCGGAAAGAGAATCGTAAAAGTTGATACGGAACCGTTTTGTTCCGCAGGACCAGGAAGCATCGCATGCGCCCTGTTCCTGATACACTTTTTCCAATGCAGGGGAAAGAACCATTTGCCGGAATGTTTCAATTTCGCCGGCAGTAACCGGGGGCAGAGATTCGCGGACGATTTCACCGTTCCGCCGGAACGCCGGACTTTTACCTGCCGATAAAAATAAATCGGAAGTACCGCTTTCTACAGCATAAGTTAAAATTTCAGAAATCATCATGTTACTTCACCTTTCCCCGGCACATTCACAGACCGCCATATCGGACATGGAAATCACGGTTCCGATTGCAGTTTTACTTTCCGTTTTATTTCAGAATAATGATCTTACTGGTAAAATACAGGAAATTCAGAAAAAGTCAAGAAACTCCCGGCAGAAAAGAAGAAAAATTTCGGTAAAATTATTTATGCTGACGCATGGCAGCACACCGGGTCAGGATGGCACGTTTTTCGTGTTCAGAGTAACAATTCATTTTTGCTTCGTGAGAGAGAATTGCAACAATTGTCTCAGGATTCCGGAATCTTCTTGCAGAATCGGCATAAAAGAAAAGAAGCTGTAAATTAAGAGCGTTACCGTTTTCCCTGCGGGAAGTTCGGAAGAAAGATTCCATTTTTAATAATCCGACCTCTTCACGCCCCCGTGCATTCATACATGCCTGCGCATAAATCAAAACGACCTCCGGATCCCGGAAAATCTGCGCCGGATGCGCGTCAAGTTCGTCAATCACTCTCTGATATGCCCCATTGGTCAAATAACCATAATATGGCGACAAAATCATCGGTGCTTTATCAAGATGGCGGGAAGGCATCAAAAGAGAATATGTAAATTTTTCGGCAATGCCGGGGAGGAAATAGCGGACAGCCAATAACGAGGCAATGAGTCCGGCAGGCAATGCCGCCACCAGGAGCACCAGTACACTTTTATTGCGGAAAGCAAGAAAAAACAGATGCCCGGCAAACAGAAATGCTCCGCAACATATCAATTTCATGATCCATAAACTGATTTTATCCGTATAGTAACTCATTGCCTTTTTCCCTATCTGATTGATTCAACTTCATTCTCCAATGATCACATCGGCAGCAACAGCGGTCCGCTTGGAGAAATCCATTTTTTCCGACTTCTGCATGGCGCAGGCTTTCAGCGGTCCGATCTGTTCCAGACAATCTGTCAACAATGTTTCAAAAACCGCCATATCAAAAGGTTCAGGAATAACTGCCCCGGCATCCCCGATCAATGGAGCATATCCGCAAATTCCGGAGCAAATAACCGGAACACCGGACGCCAATGCTTCAGCAATTACGGTTCCTGTTGCCTCTTTCCGCGCCGGATGGACCATCAAATCGGCGGCAGCAAGATACGCATAAACATCATCCCTGGGACCGGCAAAGATCGTTTGTTTATCAACCCCGAGCTGTTTTGCCTGTTTAGCAAATTGTTCCCGGCGTTTTGGATCATTTCCGCCAATCAAACAGAGAACACATTTATTCCGTAACGATTCCGGCAATGCAGAAAATGCCTGCAAAGTCCGGTCAATTCCTTTACAATGGAAATCCGCCGCCACGGAAATGAGCATGATCTGCTCATCATGCAATCCCAATTCACCCCGTTTCTGTTTACGGAGTTCCGGCGTTGCCGGGGAATACATACATCTGGGATCACCGGCAGGCGGCAAAAGAGTAAAACGCTCTTCCTGTGTGCCGTAGATACGGATATAATCCGCTTTCTGCCGTTCTTCCAGGTATAGAATATGAGTTTTTGATTGCGGATCAAAAATGTTTTTTTCCTGTCTCAAAAAGATTTTATACCGGGGAAACAGAGAAAGAATGGGATTTTTCCGCTTTGCAAACGCCGCAGCAAAACAGTCATCCCCTGCAAAATATACATCGGCACCACCAATCCGGTTAAAGGTGACAGACCGGTCAAAATGTTCATTCTGCAATACTTGCCCAAATAATGTTTCAAATTCTTCTGCCCGGGCATGATTGCTGTGTTTTTTTAACGGCAAAAAGCGGACATCAAGAAATGATGGAATCTCGCCTTCCCAGCTTCCGGTAAAACAAACGGTTTCATGTCCTCTTGCTGCGACTTCTGCCGCCATCCGGAGAAAATCTTTCTGAAGACCTCCCCAGGGAAAATATTTAAAAATGGCAAAGGCGATTTTCATAAACTCATTCCTCCGTCATGGGGAAAAGCGGGAACGAAACTTCTTCCAACGACTCAGCCCCGTAAAGAAGCATAACCAACCGGTCAAACCCCAAAGCAGCCCCGGCAGAATCCGGCATACCGCAATCCAAGTCATGAAGGAAATCGACGGGTTGCGGATATTCTGCAAGTTGATGTTTTGCACGGGTTTCCGCAAATTGACGAAAACGTGACCGCTGAATGACGGCATCCGTCAATTCACCATAGGCATTGGCAATTTCCACACCGCCGATATAAATTTCCCACCGTTCCGCTAAAGTGGGATCTTCCGCCTTTTGACGGGCAAACGCACCGAAGCGGACAGGATAATCAATCAGGACACTTGCCCGGTCTTTGGGCAGGTTCGGTTCCACATATTCCGTAAGGAGGATCTCAAAACGGCTTTCCTCCTCGGCAGCTTCATCGGCACTCATGGGAGCAAACCGTGCAAAGGCGTCGCGGACAGATATGATTTCCCATTCTTCCGCCAACTCAATGGTATTGCCCCGGTATTGAATACGGGTATGACCATTGACTTCTTTTGCCACCTTGCGAATGGTATCCCGGAGGAAATCCAGGAGTTTAAGATAATCCCAGTGTGCGTGATAAAATTCCAGCATGGAAAATTCGGACCGGTGGATTCTGCCGTTTTCCCCGCTGCGGAAACAGGCACCGATCTGATAAATCGCTTCCATTCCGGCACAAAGCAGGCGTTTCATTTCCAATTCAGGGGAAGTACGCAGAAAAAAATCACCTGCAGAGGGAGCTTCAATATACTCTTCCGCCGCAGGTGCCTGTATGGCACAAGGGGTATCCGTTTCGAGAAACCCCTGTGCTTCAAATGCCCGGCGCATAGCGGAAAGGACTTTTGCCCTGAACGCCAAAGCCGGAACACGATTTGCCAGTGTAGGTGTCATCCTTTGTTGACGCGTTCGGAATATTCACCGGTACGGGTATCGATTTTGACGGTATCGCCTTCGTTGATGAAGAGGGGAACCATGAGTTCATAACCGTTATCAATTTTAGCCGGTTTCAGAACGTTGGTGGAAGCGGTATCGCCACGGGCACCGGGTTCTGTTTCGGTGATGACTTTTTCAATAAAGGTAGGCAGAGTGATATCGATGATCTTGCCATTGAAGAAAAGACCCTGGCAGAGAGATTCTTCGATGAGGAAGTATGTGCTTTTGCCGAGAGTTTCAGCAGAAACGTAAGTTTCTTCATAAGTTTCGGCATCGCTGAATACATAGTTGTCACCATCCTGATAAGAATAGTACATTTCACGTTCTTCCAGGTTGGGTTTTTCCATTTTATCAACGGGACGGAAAGTACGGTCCATTGTGCTGCCGGTGATGAGGTTTTTCAATTTGCAGCGATAAAGAGCAGTACCTTTACCGGGTTTGCAGAATTCAAATTCTGTAACGGCATAGGGTTCGCCGTCGAGTTCGATTTTAAGACCTTTTTTCAAGTCAGCGGCTGAGTACATGAGTCAACTCCTGTCTAAATTTAGTTTGATATTAATAATGTTAGGTTTTTATTATCTTGGTAATATAGCACTACTTTTTACTTTTTGCAAGTCTATTTCTTTTTTATTTCATTGTAATGTGCGTTGTAAAGTTAAAAGCACGACGAGAAGATGTAGAAGTGCATTTACTCTTACAAGGAACCTCAGGAGCGTTTAGTCTTACAAACATTTTTCAGGAGGTATGCCATGTCGCATCTCACAAAACAAGAACGCTGCAAGAATGAGAATTTTCTTTTTGCAGGCGTTACGCCCCAGGAAATGGCTCGGAATCTTGGTCGGAGCCACACTACAATCAACCGCGAACTCAAACGACACCGTATTGAGGAAGATCCAGATCACCGAAAATGTACCAATTACTGTCT
>JAFVSW010000163.1 GCA_017503545.1 Lentisphaeria bacterium
AATTATGAAAAAGCATGATATAGTATACACCATATTCAACGAGGCGTGATGGTCGAGCGGCTAAGGCAACGGTCTGCAAAACCGGTTCTGGTGGGTTCAACTCCCACTCACGCCTCCATTTTTTTTGTCTTTTTGTAAGGCTTATCTTATAAGCTCAAATCTCATTTCATTCGGACTTGATTTTTATTTAAATTTCACATCTGTCCGGAAAACAACCCCATCCACAAATGGATAGCTTTCCGACAAAGGTGTTTTCAAAAAAATAATACTCTCTGCTTGAAAAAATTTTCATGGGAATTATATTAAGCCTCGTGACTGAAAACAACATTATGGAGGCTGCCATGAGTCATGATTGGAATTATTATTATGATTTTGATAAAGAACAAAAAATAACCCAGTGGACTCAAGTCTCCCGGGATGGCAATATTTTTGTTTATGAAGCACAGTTTGAATGTCAGAAAGAAGACGATTATGTCCTCCTTGTGCCCTGCCCCAGACTGCTGAATGATGTTAATGATGATTCTGATGCACCCGTTTTTGTGCGGATAGAAATGGATGGTAAAAAGTATCCCTTCCGTATTGATGCGGAAGGTGCTTATGTCGGCATAAAATGTGCGCGTCAGGGATTTCGTACACACCTTGCAGCCGGAAACCATGCAGTCCGGATTCAATGTTCTTACAGCGGCAGCAAAGATGTTGCAACATGGCTGAATGTAACACTCATCAAAGATTTACCGGCAGCTCCGGCTGTCACTGGGTATGATACAGAATTCCGGGCAGCCCCTTTTATCATGCCGGTAATCGAAAAAGAAGAAATGCCCGATCTGACAGATTATATACCGGGTGCCGGATGTACCGATGCTCCGGGCAGATTCGGATTCTCCAAAGGCGATGGTGTACTGGATTGCGCCATGCCATCCTTGGGATTCATTGATAAAATGTATCTTTGCGGACATCCGCAATACAATAAGCCCTTCCGCTGGAGTTATTCCACATTACCGGAAAATGCACTGTTACGCGGCTCGTATCAGCCGGCAGTGGAAAAAATTGATGGCGATACGTTCCGGGTCAATCATATGGGAGTTACCTGGACATCACAATTCAACGGTAAAAAATTCTCCTGCACCTATTCGCTTGGAACAGCCGGGATCATGACGGAAAGTGAAGAAGATTATATGCGTCTTTCTTCTCTGGAATATGCGGGCAATTATCAATATGTTGTTGTCCCCGGAAAAAATGCCTGCCGGATTCTCTCCCTTGATCAGTTGGAAAAAGGAATAGAAATGGCGGAGAACTTCCTGGTCTTCTTCGGTTCAACAGAATTTCCGGATCTGCCTTTGATGGTCACGCTGGATAAATCCCCAAATAAGATAGAAGTTTGCCGGGATACCCGTACCGAACGACTGAAAGAAATCCGTTTCCATGGTATACACCGTATGATCTCAGCAACACCGTACGGGATGGAAAGTCCGGATTCCATTTCACCCGATGACACTGAAATGTTGAACGATCTGCTGCTGCGCTGCCGCACCTGGAGTCATGCGTTTATGGCATATCCGGTCAAGTGTGAAGAATATTTCAAAGTGGATGAACAGGCGGAACGGGTACACATTATACAGAAATTTTCATACCGTTACCTGACAGATGAATGGAACACTGCTCCGTTGGAACTTGCCCCCCTGCCCCCGGTCACCTCGATATGCGGAACGACAATAACAGAAGCGGATACCGATTTTCATTTTGCCACAAAATTCGGCTGGCTGAAAGGCGGATACGGAAAAATTTCTTCCTATTCCATTCCATTCATGATCACAAAGAGAAAATTCCCTCTGCGGGATGCGGCACACGATGAACCGGAACAACTTCTCAAACAAAGCATGAAAGAGTATTTCCGGTTTGTTGATCAATTTCCGGAAACAATTCAGGCATATCCTTACGCCGGATCCCTGATGGAACCCTTTGCCATGCCAAGTTCCATGTTCTATTTTATGCAGGAAGATGATCGGGAAAAACTCCGGAAATATGCCGCAGAACGTTTGAAAGGCGCATGCGACAGCAACCGCCAATATCTGTACCCCGTCATTCAGTTCTCTTACATGATGAGTACCATGCCGGAAGATGATAAAGTAATTGAGATCTATAAAGATCCCCAGCGTGAACATAAAAAATTATGGAACTGGTATGAACGGACAGAGCCGTTTACCGGAACAAAATTCAATATCTGCTATCTCAATTTATATTTCCTCTCGGAAAATATTATCAAAACCGGTGCAAAAGAAGAGATTGCCGGTATGAAGATCCCCCTGATCGAAAATGACTGGGGCGTCGGACTGACATTTTATTACATGAATCTTTGCGCCCTTGCCTCCGGAGATTTCACACCGATCCGGGAAAATTGGGAACTGATCAAAAGCGTATTCCTTTTCTTTGATAAAATGCACGACTGGGCATGTATGGGTACCGGATACAGCGACAATGCCATTCTCTGGGCGGAAGGAGCCAACTACGGTGCATTCACCGGTTATGTCAATATGGCGGAAGCGGTCGGTGATGAATATGAAAAAAATCGTGCCATTTATTTTGCTGCAAAACAAATGGCATTACGTATGGCGATCATCCGTATTTCCATTCATTATTTCAATAAGATTTATAATGTGCCATCCTGGTATATCACCCGATTCCTTCACGAAGAAGCTACCCCGTTCTATCAATTCCAGAATGCGGCAAATTTCTTTGTCAAAAACAGATACCGTCCCGGCGGAATCTATAACTTTACAACAGAAGGTCTTTATCCGGAAATCTTTGAAGCATTACGCAAATATTGCCCTGAAGATTTTGTCAATATTATCGGGCAACTTCACGATATTTTCCGCACGGAAACGGAAACCCCATCCTTCCGCAACCGAGGATGGTGTACGGTGGAACAGGTCAACTGCATGTTGATGAATAACGCCTTGGATGCAACATTCCCTGCGGAAAAAGTCATAGATGATATTGATTATGCGGAAGAACATAATCTGCTGATGAAAAAATGGCGCGGGATCCACATTTTCAGCCGCCGTCTGCCGGAATATTATTTCAAAGCTCAAGTTCTGGCATGGAATAATATGAAACAACATCCGGTCTGGATGGAACATTGGGAAAATATAATCATAGAGGATGCCATCCTCCGGGATTCTGTGGCGGAAATCCGTTACCGGCTCCAGCCGGAACAAACGGGCAAACTCTGTTTCGGATGCCGGAAAAAACCGGCCCGGGTGACGGTCAACGATGTTCCCGTTGCTTTCACCATGATCCACGATGCCGCATTCCAAATCGATCTGAACACCGATGGTATCGTCAAATTATATTTTGAAACT
>JAFVSW010000164.1 GCA_017503545.1 Lentisphaeria bacterium
CGGTAGAAACGGATGGCATTGTGGTGGCAATGACATTCCCGGAAACATCATTGCATTGGCGAATATGTCATTCCGTGCCGGAACGCCATATCCGTCAATGTCGGTCTTGGTCAATGTCGTTCGACGTCTTATCCCCAGGGTTGCGCTCTGCTCCACCCTGGGCTGCCTGACTCTTGCCGTCCTTTCAGGACTTGTTTTACGGCAAACCTGTGTTTTATCCGGATATTGAGCTTTGTATCAATATTCTTTGGAAATATTTTATGGGATATCTGTGTCTGAGAATCGAATCTTTATGTTTTGAAATACGTTCCTTTATTCCGGAATCCCCGGTGCATGTTTCCGGTTCATCAAGCGGAGGATTGCTTCCAGCAGAACCGCAGGGTGGGGCGGACAGCCGGGAACATACAAGTCCGGTTTGAGAATTTCTTCCACACCGTCACAGCAATCGGGAGACCCGGCGAAAAGTCCGCCGGAAATCGCACAAGCGCCGGAGGCAATCACCCAAACCGGACGTGGTGCGGCTTCGTAGCCCTTTTTCAATGCCAGCAGCATATTTTTGGAAACCGGACCGGTGACGAGGATACAATCTGCATGACGCGGGGAGGCGACGACCTGAATCCCGAATCTGCCCATATCCCAGGCGAGTGTATTCAAGACATTGAAGTCCAATTCACAGGCGGCGCATCCGCCGGCGGAAATCTGCCGGATCTTGAGGGAACGGCCGCAGAACTTGAGAAATTCCCGGTTTGTGGGGCGTTCCGGTTCATAGATCTGCCCGTTTGCAAGGAGATTTTCTCTGGTCATAACGCCCATTCTGTATTCTTTAGAGAAGCGGATGGTATTATTCTGACAAGCGATTTCACATTCCCGGCAGAACGTACATTTTCCGGTATCGATTGCTTGAACTTTTCCATCTTTGGCAAGAATCGCATTGGCGGGGCATACTTCCTGACATTTGCCGCAGGCTTTACAATTTTCCGGTGTGAGTACGGGGCGTCCGGCAAAACGGTCGGGGAGAGTCGGTGCAGTATTGGGGAATTTACCTGTGCGGTATCCCTGATAGAAACGTGCGAGTAATGCTTTGATCATGATGACTTACTCCTTACATTACAGGTCATGTCCGCAATAGGACAGATTGAAACTTTTATTGCAAATGGGGAAATTGGAAATTTCTTCATTGCGGAGAGCCATAGCCAGTCCGAACCAGTTATGGAAAGAGGGATCGACCACTTTACATTTCCGGAATTTTCCATTTGCATCGGTTACCGCACAGCAGCAATAAGTACCGCGCCATGCTTCCGTCAGAGAAACAGCGAACCGATTGGCTTTCATCGCGGGAAGCGTTCTGGAACCGGATACAGCCTGTTCACATGCCGAATCTGCAAGAACTTCAAACAACCATTTGTGGGTTGCTTTGATTTCTTCATAGCGGATCTTTGCCCGTGCCATAACATCACCGCCGCTGACAATGGCGCGTGCCGGACAACTTGCTGCATCCGTACGGGGATAATCATAATTGGTATTGATATTGACTCCGGATGCTCTTGCCGCAGGACCGACAAGCCCGATTCGTTGCGCTGTTTCCAGAGAGACCGTACCGGTATTTTCAAACCGGTCAAGAACGGTGGGGGAATCGAACATCAGATCAAGGGCATTGCGTAATTCCGGGTAGATCACGTTGAGTTTTTTCAGGATGCGTTCTCTGCGTTCCTGATCCAATTCCCAACGGACGCCGCCATAGTTATTGAACCCGCGGCTGAACCGGTTACCGCAAAGTTCCGCTGTCAGATTCAGATAATCGCCGCGGATTCTGCCGCAGAAGGAGGCGGTGGGCAGATATGCCACATCGCCAGCCAATGCACCCAAATCACCGATATGATTGGCAAGCCGTTCCAATTCAATGGCGATTTGACGGAGCAGATCCGTTTTTTGCGGAACTTTGATTTCTGCCAGCGTTTCACACAATCTGGCGAATGTTGTGGAAGCGGCTGCACTGGTATCGCCAGCGGCAGTTTCCAGTAACGGAAGACTTTTGACATCCGGACCGCAATCGAGCATCGTTTCGATTCCTCTGTGCTGATAGCCCAGGGAGATTTCCAGAGAATATACTTTTTCCCCCATACACTGGAAGCGGAAATGACCGGGTTCGATCACACCGGCATGGATGGGACCGACAGCAACTTCATGTGCTGCATCGCCTTCCAAACGGAAATATTCGGTAACGCCGGGTTCGCCATTGAGAAAACGGATCGGTTTCAACCAGGGATGACCTTCCGGCGTGATGCCGTATTGTTCGGCGATTTCCCGTTCAAACCAATGGAATGCCGGAATGTCAGGAGTCAATGCCGGATACGATTTTACAACATTCGTGGAAATGACAAAAAGTTCTTTTCTGTTTCCGGTGACCGCGATCAATCTGGACGAATCATTGTCATTTTTTACGGGGAAAAATGCGAAAACATCGTTTGTTTTATTTTGGATCAGAATATTGCGGAAGGAATCCATATCCACACAGGGAATGGAATCGAATGATACCGCTTCACAATTTTTGATCTGCATTATCATTATAACACCTCCATGATCAATTGATAGATGAGGTAGCAACCCGCCGCAGCAGGGATCACGAGCAATACAGCCGGGAGAATGGAAAGTTTTTCACATTGCAGGGCAGCTGCGGACGGAATGGAATTGTCTTTTCCTGCCGTCATTTTCAGCACGGTATGTGTCATTGCGCCAAAGATCAGGAAAAGCAGCAGAAGAATGATACACCCCAGAACCGGACCGGCAAATTTGACCAGCAATAATTCTGTGATAAACAACGGAGACGGGGGCATACCGCAAATCATCAATACGCCGATGAACCATACAGCGGCAGTCCGGGGATGATTCCGGAACAGACCGGAAACGGCATCCACTTTTCTTGTTCCGGCAGAAAGCAGAATGTTACCTGCGGTAAGGAAGAGGATCATTTTGCATACGGAGTGCATGGAAAGATGCGCCAATGCTGTATTGGTTGCACCCAATCCCCAGAAAATCGCAAGCAATCCCATATGTTCCACACTGGAATACGCCAGCATCCGTTTGAAATCGCTCTGACGGATCAGGAAGAAGGCTGCTGTGATAAGGGAAAGAATCCCGAATCCGATAAGCAATTCCCGGCAGAACGGGAGTAAGGCATCCGGCGCGATACCGAGGATCCGTACAATACCGAGGAAGGAACAGTTGAGCAAGGCACCGGAAAGCAGCACGGAGATCATGGCAGGAGCTTCGCTGTGAGCATCCGGCAGCCAGGTATGGAACGGAGCAAGCCCCATTTTCAACCCATATCCGGCGAAAATGAAAACGAATGCCACTTTGAACCATTCCAGGTGGATTTTATTTTTTGTCAGGGCGAGTGTTGCAAAATCCAGTGTTTCGATTCCACTGGCCCGGACCGCCAATTGCAGGATAAATGTTCCGAACAATGCAAGTCCGATCCCGACGGAACAGATCAGCAGATATTTCCACATGACTTCCAACGCACCCTGAGACCGGTGGAACCGGATCAGCGGGGCACTGGCAAGAGTCGTAGCTTCCACCGCGACCCAGAGGAGACCGAAACTTGAGGCGAATGCTGCAAGAGTCATCATGGAAACGAATACGCAGAGGATGATGGCAAAGATATGATCTTTCATTGCATCTTTTTCATGTTCTCTGGCTTTCGGCAGCCAGAAACAGCCGTAAAGTGCAGAACAGAAAAAGAGGAACGATGTCACAGTTGCTACAACTTTGGAATACAAATCTGCCTGAAGATAATCGAACAGGACATAGCTGTGTGCGAAATCTGCATTACTGTCGAGTAAGATCATGCCAGCCAGAAGGGCAAGCGCGGTAATAAAGAGTGTCCGCCGTACCGCAGTCGGGCGTTTGCGGAGCATGGCAATGATCGCCGCTCCGGCAATGGGAATCAGGATCAATGTAAAGAGAATCATTGTTCACCGCCTTTCTCATCAAGCGTATTCAAACGGTCAGCATCGATATGCTGAAATTCGTGATTGATCTGGAGAATCGCGATCCCCATAATGAAGACCAGGACAAATACATCCAGCAGAATACCGAACTCAATAACAAGTCCGGTATTGAGCAACATGCCGGATCCGAACAGAGCAATCCCGTTTTCCATGGTCAGGAAGCCGATGGTCTGAGTCAATGCTTTTCTGCGGGAAATGATGATAAACAAACCGGAAAGCACGGTTGCAAAAGAAACCGGCATCGCCAACCGGTAACCAGTGCCGGGGATCGGCAATTTATTTGCCACATAGAAAGACAGGGCAAAGAAAATCAGTACGATCAGAATGGATGTTACATATCCGGTCAAAGGTTCCAATTCCCGTTTGATATTGGCTTTCCGCATAGCGTACATCAACAGGAAGGGCAGGGCGATCCCTTTGATTACAATATTGATCACCGTTGCGGCGATCAGATGTCCATTCAATCCATGCTGACAAGCCAGAAACAGAGGCAGAATACCGAGCAGAAGTCCCTGTGCCGCCACAATCCGGATACCGTGCAGCAGACGGCTGGATGCGGCGAGCATCAGATTGGTCAACAGGAATATTGCGAGAATCGCTTCAATCATAGTCGTATTTGTCATGCGGCACCTCCTTCAAAGAAGATCAGAAAACAAAGTCCGAGCAATGCCACGGCAAGCGCACCGAACAACATCTGGGGAACTTTGAGAAAACGGTAACGTGCCATGCAGGATTCCAGAATCCCGACCAGGACAACGGTCAGAAGAATACCCGGTAAAGCCCACAAGGTTCCGCCGACTCCGGGGATCAGGAGGACGAAGAATGCAGCGAAAATCCACAATTTCAATGCGCTGCCATACAGGATCAATGCCATATCAGGTCCGGCATAATCCAATACCATGGCTTCATGGATCATGGTCAATTCCAAGTGGGTTTCCGGATCGTCCACCGGGACCCGGCTGTTTTCTGCCAGCAGGACAACAAAGAATGCGCCGGCTGTCAGCAGGGAGGAAACAATATGCAATACACCGGGGGTGACTGTCGCAGCAGAGAGAGAGAGGTTACATTCTTTTGTCAAAACAGCCATAAAGCCGATAATGCAGAAGACTGCACCTTCCACCATGGCGGAAAATTGCATTTCCCGACTGGCGCCCATACCTTCAAAACTGGATCCGGTGTCAAGCGCACCCAGAGCCGTGATGAAACGTCCCAAACCCAACAGATAGAAGAACAGAATGGCATCCCCGGTGAACGCCAGGGGCGACAAGCTGTCTGCATGGGGCAGGAAGCAGGCTGCGACCAAGGTCGTTGCCAATGTCAGACAGGGGGCAAGAGCAAGGACACCGCCGGATGTGTGGGTGACAATACATTCCTTCCGGACCAGTTTGAATAAATCGTAATAAAGCTGGAAAACGGAAGGCCCTTTCCGTCCGGCGAAAAATGCTTTGACTTTGTTGATGATCCCGGGCAGAAGCGGCGCGGCAATCAACATAAGGATGAAGTGTAAAATCCAATCAAACATTATAAGGAACCTCCTTTCGGATTCCAGGGGAAGATGAAATATTCCTGAATTGCGGTTTTACCCATGATCTCTCCGCCCCAGGGGAGGAACATTGCCCAAAGCAGCAGAAACAGCAGGGCAAGTGCGGCGGCAAGAATGTACAAATGGAGAAAACCGGATTGGAAGTGATGAATTTTTTCTGCAATGTAATTCAAAATACGGAGAATACGCAGATAAAATACCGCACCCGGGTCCGGCGTCTTTTCCTCATAAGAGGCAGAGACCGGAAATTCTCCGGCAGGTTCCGCCACCTTTTTCTTTGTTTGAAGCAGAGGATGGAAGAAATCCGTCAACGGCTGACTGAATGCTGTTCCCGTATATTCCATACGTGCATCCGGTGCTGCATACCCGCAGTCCCAGGTGCAGGAACGGCGTGTTCCCATTTTTCTGCCTTTGAAACGCCAGAAAGCAAGCAGACCAAAGAGAATTACAACGGCAACAGATGCACCTGCAATGTACCACAGCGGTTTGATGAATTGCAGTTCACCAATGGCATTGACTCCTTTCAATAATTTCGTCAACAGCAGCGGAGAGATGAATACAATTGCGCAACTACCGAGACAAAGCAGTAAAAGAATCAAACGCATCGTAAACGGAACTTCTTCCGCATTTTTTGCAATGTCACTCCGGGGTTCACCCAGGAAAATCGCTCCTGCTGTTTTCGTGAATGCCGCAGCTGCAAAGCCGCCGGTCAGAGACAGGACAATCAGCACCGCCAGCGTGGCAATCAGGATGTTGCCGGAACAGGCAATAAGAATATTGACTGCTGCATAATAAATCAGAAATTCGCTGACGAATCCGCAAAACGGGGGCAATCCGCTGAGTCCGGCGGCATTGATCAGGAAAATACTGCCGGAGAAAGGCATCCGTTTAAGCAATCCGCCCATGATATCCATATTCAAAGAGCCATGTGTGCCTTTCTGAATGGCACCGGCTCCAAGGAACAAACCGCCTTTGAGGAATGCATGGTTCAGCGCATGGAGAGAGGCTCCTGCAAAAGCCGCGTAACTGGCTTCGTAACAATTTGCTTTTTTCGCAAGCAACGCAAGCCCAAAGCCCATGCCGAGGATTCCCATGTTTTCAATACTGGAATATGCCAGCATCCCTTTGATATTCTTTTTAGATAACGCAAAGATAATACCGCCCAGTGCGCCGATGCACCCCAGAGTCAACAGGGTGATCCCTACGATATAAGACTGTATATGAATGTAAATTCCCCAACGGAGCAGTCCCAGATAACCCAGCTGGATCATTGCACCGGACATCAGGGCGGAGACCGGGGCAGGGGCTTCCGGGTGTGCTTCCGGCAGCCAGTAATGGAGCAGCGGGAAACCGATTTTCAAGCCGAATCCGAGGATGGCAACCGCAAATGTCAATGCCGGATTGCTGAACGGGTTGACAAACAAAAGAATCAGAAACAGTCCACCTGCTTCACAAGCAAGGAGATAACTCCAAGTTGCCCGGACACAGCGTTCTTCCCGGTAATTGAACAGAACCAATGCCATACTGGCAAGCCCCATCAATTCCCATAAGAAAAGAAATCCGATCTTGTCGTAACAGATGGTCACACCCAACATGGCGGCAACCGTAAGATTGAAGAAACACCAGTAGATACCGGCGCGCTCCTCTCCATGTCCTTTCAGGTAGCCGGGGGAGAAGAATCCGCCCGCTAACGCAAGGATAAGAATCGGGATCTGGAAGAACAAATCCTGTGTGATCCTGAATGTTACGATCCGGTAAATACCGAAAGTTAATACTCCGCCCGTCAATGCTGCCAATGCAAAAAATGTTGCCAGCCTCGTTTTGTTTTTGAGGCACAGGGCAATGATTGCTCCGGCAGCGATCAGCATCAGGGCACTCCAGTCTGCTGTACACCAACTCACGTTCAGTCTCCTGTTATAATTTGTATAAAAAATTAGGAAGCAAATAATATACAGCATTTTTTCAAAATGTAAAGAAAAAACCTCTTTTTTTTGCAAAAAAAATGACAGCATGTCAAAGACACACTGTCATTTTTTGTTCCATCAGGATAATTCTGTAAACAATCAGAAATTATCCAAATCGGTATGGATCTTATCCATTTTTTCACTGAACGGTACGGCGCCGTTTTCGGTGATTTCATATCCGGTTTCAATACGGACACCGTTGAATTCCGGATGACCGAAGAAGCTGACGTCAACGCAAACCGTCATGCCCGGTACCAGAACATCTTCACTGTTCGGACCGAAGAACGGGGCTTCTGCTTCATTCAGACCGATGGTATGGACGAAGGGGCAGACCAGGTATTTTTCAAAACCGTGTTTCTTGAAGTATGCACGGGCGGGTGCGTCAATTTCTTTCCCGGAAAGACCGACTTTGAGCATATCTTTGGTCAGACAGAAGGCTTCACGCAGATATTTCATACATTCAATCTGTTTTGCGGAATATTTGCCGTTTGCGGGGAGTGCATCACCCATCACACCGGTGCAGCCCTGGACTTTCGGAGAAAGACCGATCATAACCAGTTCGCCATCCTGCATGACTTTTGTGGTAGCAGTCGGGACCACGGCATTACCGCGGATACCGCTGCCGACGATGGCTGTGAAACCGAAACCGGTAGCACCGCGGCTGCGTGCGGCATATTCCCCGGCGGCTGCAACCTGGATTTCTGTGTTGCCGACCTGAATCATTTCTTTCATAGCATCATAACTGAGGTCTGCCAGTTTGAAAGCCGCGCGCATCTGTTCGATTTCCCAAGCGGATTTGTGATAACGCAAATTCAGATATTCGCCTGTGATGTCAACGATTTCAACACCGGCAAAACCGGCTTCAATCTGCATACGGCAGCCGTAAGGCATCTGGTCTGCGCCAACAATACCGATCCGTTTGACGGTACCGATGGTCTGATTGAGTTCTGCAAACAGTTTCGGGAAGTCGATAATCGTGGCTGCGGGATATTCTTCATCCGGAACCATGAAGACCGGGAAGTTTCTGGTTTCTTTTACGGCACTGTCCTGTTTTGCGAACGGTTCACTTTCCGGTCCGCCCAGCAGCAGCGGTGTGCCGTTACGGGGAACAAGAACTGCTCCGCTTTCAAACTGGGGACACCAGCCGGTCAAATACCAGCCGTTCGCGATATTCAGTTCATCGTAATAAACAAGAGCCAGATCCAGATTTTTTGCTTCGAGGATCTTGCGGACATTTGCCATACGGGCATCACATTCACTTTGAATCAGGTAACCCATTGTTTTTCTCCTTCTATGTTAGATTTAACAGGTTTGATGACTAAATATAACCCAAACACAGAAAAATGCAAATCGAATTTTGTATTTTTTTGTGATTTTTTACTGCTTGTTTTTACAATGCAGCTTTGAAAACGGGGAATGTTTCATTTACAGTTCTTCAATCAGACACGCCAGCGTCCAAACGATGGACAGACCTAACGCGATACTGTTCAGAATGATACCCAGTTTGTAATTGCGGTTGTAGGAGAGAATAAATCCTATGATTGGAACCGGAAGCGTAAAGATCGGAATCAGCCAAAGAATCAACCCCAGAACTCCCAATATCATCGGCCAGAGATCGGGAGATGGACCGGCTGCTGGGGACGCTATCGGGGTGATTTGTTTTTGAACGGTAAATGTTGCCCCGCAATTAGTACAGGATGCCACGGTCCCGATCATTTCATCCGTTGCCATAAATTGTTGTTTGCAATACGGGCAGGTAAATACAAATTGTGCCATGATATATTTGCTTTCTATTTTTAAGGTGCGCTTATGATTGCGTTGCGCCCGGTTATGGTGATTTCACTACCTCCTTTGACTTTACCGGTCCAGGTCCGGACATATTTCCCGTGTTCCGCAACTTCAACAATAAAGAAGATAAATTCTATGGTTACTCCATTCATCCACATTCCTTCACCCTCAAGCGTAGTTGAATAGAATGGCTTATTGCTTCCGCCCAGTAATTGTTCAAATATTTTATTGGTTGTTTTACGAACCTTTTGACTTTCATCCAAGATTCGCTTGGCAAGTTGTAATAATTGATCCGCTTTATTGATTTCGCCGTTACGTTTTGCCAGTTCGGCTGCTTTTTTGACTTGAAGATACTTATCATTTAAGTCATTGGATTTTCCATGTAATTCTGCAATATCTTTCAATAGCTTTTCCATATCCTCAGAAATTGCAAATGCATAAAAATTCCATTTTCCACCGGCGTGACTTTTGTGATGTACCAGTAATTCCGATTTCTTTTTTGCTGCCCATTCGGCGAAAAGTTCTTTTGCCCGTTTGATATCGGGGGCATGGGGGTGCTTTTCAATATAGTTGCGTAGTCTGCTGAAACATTCCGGTTTTTTTTCGCTATACAATTTGACAATGGATTCCAGGGAATTCATTTCCTGTTTCTTCAATATTGCATCCAGACGCGCTTCGATCTCTTGGAGTTTTGCATCGGTATCCTGTGCAGAAATGATGTTGTCCATCATGATTCCCATGTAAAGAAGCGTGGCAATCAAAAATTTTATTATCAATAAAAATTTCATGTCTATACCTCATTGAGTTTATTTTTTTTCTCAGTAATTCAGACGACCGGAACCACGGCAGGAGGAACAAATTTTTTCTCTATGCGTTGCCAAATCATACCAGGTGCCTGCTCCATGACAGTATGAACATGGACGCGAACCTCCTTCCCGTTCCCGTTTCTCTCTTTCCATCCTGTACTTGTTCTCTCTTTCCATCTTCTTGTAGTAGCGTTCCATTGCCTCTCTTTCCATCCTGGCCTTGCGAGCCCGCTCCTTTCTTTCCCGTTCCTCTCTTTCTCTTTTCTCCGCTCTTTTTCTTTCTTTATCTGCTTCGATTTCGTTCCATTTTTTTTGTGCATAGGCAATGTAAGGCGTATCGGCATATGCTGTTATAGCTTTTTTCATGATCCGGATCAGCCGGGGAGGAGTATTTTCCGTTTCTCTACATGCGAAAAAAAGAAATTCAAAATCTTCTTTTGCCTGCAGCAGATATTCCTGCCTTGCCTTGATTTGTTTCATTTCCTGTAATCTTGGGTGGTCGGGATTTTCTGCTATGATTTTATTCAAAATGGAAATTGCAGCAGCGTGAGAACGCGTGTCTTTGCACATATTGATCCCTTTTTCTATTTTGCAATCACGGATGATCTTTGTAAGTTCATTCTTATCGACAGGCAGATTTTTATATGCGGTATACAATTTTTCCGCCTGTTTCAATTTTTGCTCCAAGTTCAGATCTTTGAGTTTTTCAACGTGTACGGCATATTGTTTTATCGCTGATTGCGCCAACTTTGTATGGAGTTTCTTCAATTCAGTTGTCAGCATACCATACTGCTGATATGCTTCTTTCAGTTGTTCTATAAGCAGTAATGCTTCTATAATATCCATTTTTACTGCTTTTATTTCAAAGGCGCGGAAGCTGAAATGAACTTCCCGGGTCCATTGTACCCAACTGATTTTTGTGTTTTTGTATTTCCCTCTTGTGTAAAATTGCCGCATGGAAGCAAGGGGGAGCAACCGTTCTGCCGGCGGACGTTTTTGCAGTTTGTTGATTTCAGTATTTATTTTCTGCTGAACAGTTCCAGTATCATTTCCTGCAATTGCTGTATATTTTTCGATTTGTGTCGCATAGATTTTACGGTAGATCGGTGCCAACTCTTCCGGTTTGAATGTGAGTGTTCCCCTTTTGTAACGGAACACCAGACCTTTTTCTGTGACTTCCTTAAAATATACATCCCGGTACAATTTGCCGTTTACCGTTTTTACGGTTGCTGCTTCTGTTAAGCCGGGAGTCAGCAGCAAAAAGAATAAAATCAGATATCGTATTTTCATTTTATGTTCTTTCTGTTTTAATGAGGCAATTTCAAAAGTCTTCAACAATGCCTGAAAACTCTTGTTGAGATCTGAAAACGGAGCGTTTGAGTCCGCCGTAGCCTTGGCGAAGGTGGATGGTTATTTTCCACGCCTTGTCGCGGCATAGCCGTATGGCGACGCCGGAACAAACTACCATTTCCATCTCTTCAACAATCCTTTTTCAGTCAAATTTTGCCGGACTTTTGAAATTACCTC
>JAFVSW010000165.1 GCA_017503545.1 Lentisphaeria bacterium
AATGCCTGAAAACTCTTGTTGAGATCTGAAAACGGAGCGTTTGAGGTGGTTACCCACTGGGTAGCCACGCACAAACTACCATTTCCATCTCTTCAACAATCCTTTTTCAGTCAAATTTTGCCGGACTTTTGAAATTACCTCCTTGTATAATATAATGTACTTAAGGGTGGTCATTTCATGAAACGTTATGCTTTTTTTGTCGGGATCGACACTTATACAAACGGTATACAGCCGTTGAATTGTGCTTGCAACGACGCAAAAGAGTTGTGTTTGAATTTTGCCGGAGCCGGTTTTGAAACACCGGTATTGCTGACGGAACAGCAGGCGACCAGTGGTGAAATCCTTGATAAATTGGAAATGATGTGCAATAAAGTCCAGCCCGGCGATCTGCTTGTTTTTTATTTCGCGGGTCATGGCAGAGAATTTGGCGGGGAACATTACCTTATTGTACAGGATGGACGCAGTAAAAAATCGCAATATACCATCGGCTCTCTGCCCTTTTCTGTATTAGTCGATACGACCAACCGGAACGGGGTACACCGTCTTTTTATTCTGGATTGCTGCCGGAGCAATTTGCTTGCTGATCGGGCAGGGGAATATGTTTGCGGGGAAAGCCGGGATCTTTCTTTGAATGGTGCAGTTGCTCCCCGGACAGGATTTATTCCGCCGCTTGTTTTGAACTCCTGTTCTGCCGGACAGAAAGCGTATGAAGATCCGGAATCCGGGCATGGTTATTTTACTAAAGTTGTTTTGAATGCCATGAAGAAAAATTCCGGTGTGACGGATTTTTCTTCTTTCCGTGATTATCTGGCAAAAGGTATGGCGGATGCAGAAGAACAGAATATTTGTTGGAACGGTGATGTTGACAGTTGGAATAAAGTCGAATTGTTTTCTCATTGGACAAAGAGCAAAACGGTATCGGCTGCTGTTCCGCAGTTCAATGAGGAATATTATGAACTTTCTTACGAAGTGGAAAACTGGGAAAAGAAATTTCAGACAGAACAGATCCCGTATTCTCCTGAAATGGAGAAATGCAAACGTATGGCGGAAATGGCAAAAAATGCCGGGGATGTCCCTTTTTGCATTGTTCAGATGAAAAAGTTTTCCTCTTCCGCAGATACCGTTTTTAACACGATCATGAAAATGCGTCAGGCGGAAGAAGAGGTAAAGCGTCAGGCCGCCGCAATCGAAGCTGCCCGTAAAGCTGCCGAAGAAGCGAAACACCGTGCGGAAGTCGAAGCTGCCCGCAAAGCTGTCGAGGAAGCCAGACGGAAAGTTCTCGCTGCCGCCGAAGAAGCAAAACGTAAGGCTGCCGAAGAAGCAAAACGTAAGGCTGCCGAAGAAGAAGCCAAACAAAAAGCAGCCGTGGCAGAGCAGAAAGCGCAGCGCAAAGCCGCCAAACCAAATCGCCGTCTGGAATTGTTGTTTACAAACATCATTGTTTCAAAAGAGGTGCGGTTTGAAATGGTGAAAGTTGTACCGGGAACGTTTGCTATGAGTAAAAAAGATGGGGCAAACAGTGATTATGAAGTGGAACATACAAAAACACTGACAAAAGATTTTTATCTTGGCAAATATCCGGTGACACAAGCTCAATACAAAGAGATTATGGGGAATAATCCTTCCCATTTTATCAAAAAAGGTTTATTCCGGAGCAGTGATAATCCCGATTATCCGGTGGAAAATGTTTCCTGGTATGACGCCATGAAGTTCTGTGAAAAAATGAATCAATATGCGCCTTCCGGCTGGCGTTTTACATTGCCCACAGAGACGCAATGGGAATTTGCTGCACGTGGAGGCAATAAAAGTCAGGGATACAAATTCGGTGGAAGTGATAATCTGGATGATGTGGGATGGTTTATGAATAATTCCGGAAGTTCACCTCATCCGGTCGGAGAAAAACAACCGAATGAACTGGGGTTGTATGATATGAACGGCAATGTGTGGGAATGGTGTCTGGATAATTGGGAATCCAAATCCAATAATACCCGTGCAGAGTTTACACGCCCGTACAACGATATGGATAGCAGTATGCACCGTGTACGCCGTGGCGGCAGTTGGTGTTATGAAGATATGTGCGCACGTTCTGTATATCGGAGTCACAGGGAACCGGGCAATAGCAGTAACAACCTTGGTTTCCGCATTGCATTGGTTCCGGTACGTTGATGTCAGTTTTTTCAGTGGGGGCACTGGGGCGGGGTAAATTGTAAAATCTTTACTGGCGGAATTGAAAAAACTCCGGAGTGCGTGTATATTACATAACTTGAGGAGACTGATTTTATGAAGAATCTTACCAGTTATGTTTTTGATTTTGAAAAACTCTTACAAGATGATTGCTTGTATGTGGATAAGACGGAATACATTTGGAATTTGATTCCAACTGGTATTTTTCTCGATTTACCGAATAAGGAAGTCTCCAATACATTCAGTGCATGTATCCCAAACTCTTACACCGGTAAGATACAAATGAGGTATCAATATGACCTGTATTACTGATAAAAATATTAACGGACAATTGAAGTATAATATTGTTCTTTGCGGGATCAAACATTGCGGTAAAACAACCGTCGGAAAAGCCCTTGCTGCTGTTCTGAATGTTCCTTTTGTCGATACGGATGATTTGATTGTGGAAAGAGATGGCGGCACACGCAGTGTCCGTGAGATCTTCAAGACAGAGGGGGAGGAATATTTCCGTAAAATGGAAGCGGATATTTTGACCGAACTGGCGTCACAACCGCAAAAAATGGTGATTGCTTTGGGGGGAGGGGCATTCAGCAATTCTTTTGTATCTGATACCGTCAAACATGATTTGGGTTTCAAAGTCTGGCTGGATACGGATGATCGCACGGCATATGAGCGGATCAAAGCGGAAGGTTTGCCGCCGTTTCTGCAAAATGCGGAAGATCCGGAGCGTGCATTTGCAGAAATGAATATTGCGCGGAAAGAGATTTTCCGCAAATGGAGTGATTTTCAGTGTGTCCCATCTGCAACGCCGGAAGACACGGCAAGAACGATTACAGACCGCTGTTTGCAGTAATTTTTTTTGCCTCTTCGACGTTTTATGCCATAGAATCAGATCTCCTTTGAGCTTGAAAATTCCGGGAACTGCTAGATTTTCAATTTGAAGTACTCACGAATTCATATAAGAAAAGACTCAATGTCCGAAAGAATTTAGAATCACTGTTAGACCAGCCCTGTCAGGGCGGCAAGAGTCAAACAGCTCCGTCTTCATTTTATTACGCCGTGACAAGCCAGGGTGAAGCGCAGCGTAACCCTGGGAATATGACATCGAACTACATTAACCAAGACC
>JAFVSW010000166.1 GCA_017503545.1 Lentisphaeria bacterium
TGGTATGGGCTTTACGCTTTACGGCGGCGGCACAGTGAACTTTGACCATGTTGTGTTGCAGGAAGTAACAGAGTAAGGGAGGCATTTCAAATTTTGTCAGAATTTTGAAGTAACCTTATTCGATTTTCAACAAAAACCGGATACGCTTTACCTGTTCGGGAAGTCCGTTTCCGGTTTTTTATTGTTTTTTTCACAGCTATCCCATAAAAAAATTCGAAAAAAATATTTTCGGCACTTGTTTTTTTCAGAAAAGTGAATATGATATTGGATAGATGCTTAATATGTTAATCAAAAAATCTGAAGATTGAAACATGACGAATAAAAAAACAACAATCCGTGATGTTGCCAAAGTTGCCGGGGTGAGTATCGCCACGGTCAGTTACGTTTTAAAAGGCACCGGACGTGTTTCGGAATCAACGATTAAACGGGTATGGCAAGTTATCAACGATTTGAATTATTCGCCGAATCCTTATGCACGTAAATTATTTGCAGGGGAAAGTGCATTTTTTGTCAGAAATAAAACGTTGAGTAAATAATTATAACAACTTAAGATAAGGAGTTTTACCATGAGAGAAAGAAAACAGTTTGAGCAAACAGAAAGAAACTTCACGTTGATCGAATTGCTGGTCGTAATTGCCATCATCGCCATTCTTGCGGCAATGCTTATGCCCGCATTGAATTCAGCAAAGGAAACAAGCCGGAATTCGAGTTGTGTGGGAAATTTACGTTCCCTCGGTCAGGCATCTGCCATCTATCATACGGACAATAAATCATATATTGGAATTTGGACTTGGGGAAATTCCGCCTCATGCGGTGGAAAGGATTGGGATGAAACTTTGCTGTTGACCATTAACGTACCCAAGATGAAATATTATCCGCATACCCGTGTGACCACGTTGGAAAGGGGAAATATGACGTGTCCGACTCTGACATTGCCTGCATTCAGTGAAGAAGCGAACAAATGGGAGACCAGTCTGGCGAATTCTTACCAGTTGAACAGTTCTTTGACGGGGAATCCTGTTGATAAAATGTCAATTCCGTCATATCGTTTTCTGCTTGGAGAAGGGGATATCGGATATACCCGGCTCAGAGTGCATTACAGTTCTCCGGCGATCTTGGGGGAACGTTTTTTCCGGAACCGTCATAACAAAGGCAAACATGGCAATGTGACTTATTGTGATGGTCATGTCGGCAGTGTTGACACATGGAAAGTGAGCTATGCGGATAATTATCAGTCCAAAAGACAAATCAATCCTTACGGTTATCGTTGAGCCGGTTGAATTACCCCGGAACGAATACAAAGAGGTAAAATCATGAAGAAAAGTTTGCTGTTAACGTTCGGGCTGCTTTGCACCGTCGGAGTCTCTGCGCAGGCAATGAAGTTGCCGGAACTGCATTTCAATCCGCCGCCGCGTAAAATCAAAATCGACAACAAAGCGAAACAGATTTTTGCAGAAAACGGAAAATGTTATTTCGGAATCGTTGTCCCCGAAGATGCCGGGCTGCCTCCGAAACTCGCAGCCGAAGAATTGGCGAATTTCCTCGGAAAAGCGTTGAATATCAAAGTGCCGGTTGCAAAAGTTCGGTCTGCAGCGTGGAAACATGCGATCATCCTTGGTGATTCTGCGCTGTCCCGGAAAGCCGGACTGGATGTTTCCGGATTGACCCGCGATGGTTTTCTGATGAAGACTGTGGGGAATGACCTTTATATTGCCGGTCTTGATGACAAAAATATGGATACAAAAATGTGGATCAGCAAAGGGCATTATTGGGGCGAAGAACCCTTTATGCATCAGCGCGGAACCGTGTTCGGGGCATATGATTTTCTGGAACGGTTTGCCGGAGTGCGCTTTTATCTCCCCGTCAAAGAAGGGATCATTGTGCCGAAATTGGCAAAATTGGAAGTGCCGCGCGTGGATATTTTTGATCGTCCGGACTGTGCGGTCCGTACCACAACCGGTATAACTCTGATGTGGACAAGACCCGGCGAATGGATCGAAAAAGGGACTGCTCCCCGCGCATTTGCAAGATATGCTGCATTACGTATGCGTACCGGTACAAGGAATATTCCCAACTGCCACGGTTTGCAGCATTTGGGATATTGGAAACGGTTCGGAAAGAGTAATCCTGAATATTTTGTAAAAAATATCAAGGGGCAGCGTTTGACCGATTATCCCGGGTTTATCTGCCTTTCCAGCGGTATTGTCAACGAGATTATTGAAGATGCAAAATCTGCGTTGCGCGGTGAGCCGCCGACAAAACGCGGTGTTCTGTGGACAAGCAGAAGTAATCACAAAGGGGTCTCCCACTGGTTCCCCATGACTTATAATAAAGACGGTTTTTTCAATGTGCATCTGATGGATGCCATGCAGCCTTGTTATTGCGATAAATGCGAAGGCGGCAAAGTCAAACCGGGGGAAGAATGGGCGGTCAGCGCAAAACGCACCTGGCAGATGACAGCCACGGTTGCGAAAGCCATTCAGGATGCAAAGATTCCGGGATGGATTACGCAGATGGGCTACAATCATTACCGTGAAGTTCCTGCGGAAGATCTGCCGGACAACGTGATTGTTCAGTTGGCATTCAATGGTCCGTTCCAGATGAATGAAACGGATAAAATGAAATATGAATACGAGCTGGTCAAACGTTGGAACAAAAAACTCAAAGGGCGTAAAGTCTGGTTCTGGATCTATCTGGATTTCTCAGATGAAGGGGATAGTTGGTGTTCTTTCCCCGGCGTTTCCCCACATTCCCCGTATACCATTGCCAAATATTTCCAGGATCAGAAAGGGGATTATTCCGGCTGTATGGTGGAAATTCACGGGGGACCGAAAGACTGGTTCAATCTGAATACATGTATGCGTGTCATGTGGGATAACAACATGGATTTCAACAAATACATGGAAGAATTTTACTCTTTGATGTTCGGCAAAGCTGCACCTGTCATGAAATCCTACTTTACGGAAGCGGAAAAGATTTGGATTTATAAAGTGCGCGGTGCCAGTTTTGAAACACCCCTTGGCCCGAAACCGTTCAAACCTTCCGAATTCAAAATCTGGGAAGAATATTATCCGCAGAAACTGATCAATAAATGGATCCGCATGTTTGATCAAGCGGAAGCAGTTGTGAAAAATTCGCCGGACGAACTTGCGCGGGTGAAATTCTTCCGGAAATATTATCTTGGTCCGGTATTGAAACATTCCAAAATCTATTGGCAGAATCGCAGTTCAACTGAAATTTTGCAGACGAAAGCCGTGACAGCCAGCAGTCCGGTTGTTGTGGATGGCAAACTGGATGATGCCGCCTGGTCAAAAGCGGAAAAGAATTATCTGGGTAAATTCCGTTTTGGCGGTGAAACACCGATCCGTGCCGTTGCAAAAGTGATGCGCGACAGTAAGAATCTGTATTTCGGTTTTGAAAGTATCGACCCGGAAAACAAGAATCTGGAAACCGGACTTAAACCGCTGCCCGGTCAGAATGTTGTCCATTTTGCAACGTTTGAAGTGATGCTTAATCCCAGCAATGACAAAGAAAATGTGTATCAGTTCATGATCAACCCCAGTGGTAAATCCATTGCATTGAAACAGCCGTTTGATAAGAAATGCAACATCAAATATCAAGTTGCGTCTCATTATGGAACGGACCGCTGGAGTACGGAACTTGTCATTCCTCTGGATCAGATTCCGGAATTGAATGATAAAATTTGCCGTGCCAACTTTGCTTACAACCGCAGATTGATGATTGCACCGGGAAAGAGTAAAAACGATCTTTACAGTTGGTCACCGTATCTGCAAGTCCGTTTTTATGAACCGGACCGTTTTGGAAAGATTGTGTTCGGCGATCCAAAACCGGAAAACCTGTTGAATGGTTATGACTTTGCGGATGTGACTATCCGTGGTCGTTTGATCGGGGATTATTGGAGTTTCGGAACCCGCCATGAATCATCAAAAATTTACCTTGACCAAAAGAACTTTGTCACCGGCGGTCAGTCCGTTTGTATGGAGTCCTCATGTCCCACAGCCGGCAGATCGTCCGTCCGTATGCAGTATTATCGTGTTCCGAAGTTGGATCCGGGTAAGAAATACCGTCTTTCCATGTATGTGAAAGGTGAATTGGCAAAAGGTGCATTCTTTGATGCCCGTGTTTGGACCGGTAAAACAAATGTGATTCCCTCCGGTCGTTTGCAGGGGAATTTCCCGTGGATGAAAATTTCCGGTGATTTTGTTGCCGGTCCGAAAGGAAATGCAGGGATCGGTATACAGATGTATGGTGCCGGTAAGGTCAATGTTGACCATGTTGTCCTTCAGGAAGTTACAGATTAAAACCAAAACATAACAACAGAAAGGTAAAAAGAAATGAAAATCTTAACACTCCTTACCATGTCCGCGTTGACCGTTGCTCTCAGTGCGGAAACCATCAAATTTGATCTTGTAAAAGATTTCGGAACCAAAAATTACAGCACCGTGGAAGGTGATGCGCTGACGGTCAAAGGTCCGCAATTCCTCCAGTTCAAAAAAATGAAATTTGATCCGGCTGCGAAATATACCATGTCGCTGGATGTGAAGGCCGCGGGGAAAGTTGCTCCGCAGATATGTCTGATCGGATTTTTTTGCTATGACAAAAATGGCAGACAGATTTGGCATCATAATGTGCAGCCTGTCGGCGGAAGTGCTACGGTATTGGCAGCGGATGCAAAAGTCGGAGATACCACTTTGACCGTCAAAAATGCAGTCAGATGGAATGTCAGTCAATATGCAGTATTCCATGCAAAAGCGGATTATTCTGATTTGCCGAACTTTGAACTTGCAAGAATCAAAGCCAAAGCAAAGAAGGGAAATGTGTGGGTGGTCACCCTGACTGCACCGCTGAAAAAAGCCTATGCCGCAGGAACTGCAATGCGCGCTCATTCTCCGGGTGGGTATGTTTACCTGAATACCAGAATCAAAGGTGCTGCGGATTGGAAAACATATACCGGTTCTGCAAAAGGATTCAATCCTGGAGTGAACGGCGGTCGTCCTGAAAAATTCTGGCCCGGCACAGTTTCCGTTGCGCCGATCATGTTGATCAATTGGAATTGGTCTGTACGGGATTCTGCAGTTCAGCTCCGCAATTTTACTTTGACAGTCGAAAAATAATCTGAGATTGTTACATCTGGTATTGCCGGGAACCGTTTTTCCATTTGAGGAATGACAGTTCCCGGTTTTTTTTTATACGGAACAGCGTTAAATATTATTTTTTGTTGTTTTGAAATATTGAAAAATAGAAAATCAGTGATAAATTATAGAAGATTTATGTTATATTCAGGAGAGCTATGATGAACAAGATTTCAGCAGCAGCAGTTGTATTTACTTTTTTGCTTCTAGGTGGAATGGGATGCAGTTCTGTCGACGATGATGAACAATATGCCGATGGTAATCATTATGGTGTTCGGCGCGGCATCAAGGTCATTCATAAAAAAATGTTCAAAAATCCTGAACGGCTTTCCAATTTGACGATACCCTCCAGTGTGACGAAGATTGAAAGTGAAGCGTTTATGGATTGTGTCAATCTGACAACGATTACGATTCCGAAAAGTGTTACCAGTATTGGCGAATTTGCATTTGCGGGCTGCAACAGCCTTACAGTCATTGTCATTCCTGACAGTGTGAAAAGTATTGGTAAATATGCGTTTTCCGGATGCCGGAATCTTACCAGTGTAACATTGCCCAAACATCTTAAGACAATTGAAGAATGTACGTTCTGGAATTGTGGAAATCTGGAAACGATTACGATTCCCAATTCTGTTACCACGATTGAACGGGGTGCGTTCTGGGAATGTAGAAAATTGGCAAATCTTACGATTCCTTACAGTGTTACTGCGATTGAAGCGGAAGCATTTCAATTTTGCATGAATTTAAGAAATCTTCGTATTCCCAAGACCGTAAAATCCATTGAAAGAGGTGCATTCCTGTTTGCCGGTTGCGAAGAACAGGTCAAACTGGATTATCCTGATTTGTATAAATAATACCGAACAACATTTTTTTATGCGGGCGCAATTTTGTGCCGCGTATACAAAAGAAAACGGGTAAACAACTTTTCCGCTGTTTACCCGTTTTCTTATTTTAACGAACTGAGTTCAAATGCAATATAATCAGTTCATTTCCACAATGGAGGGATCGTAATCAGCGGGGGGAACGTAGCCCAGGAAGTTGATCACGGTTGCCGGAATGGAACTGATCCCGAGTCCGGCTTTGAGCGTTGTGGAATATTCGTTGGCATAAGCCGGGTCAAAAATGATTGCCGGAACCGGGTTGAGAGAATGGCTGGTTTTCCGTTTCGGAGCCCCGGTTTTCTTATCGAGCTTGACCGCTCCGGTTTTATCATGTTCATACATATCATCGGCATTACCATGGTCAGCGGTCATAATCATGACGCCGCCGGCTTTTTCCACGGCATTATAAAGGCGTTCCAAGCAGATATCGAGAGCTGCCATAGAAGTCTGAACAGCCTGATACACACCGGTATGACCGACCATATCGCCGTTGGGGAAGTTGAGGCGGATGAACTGATATTTGCCTTCTGCAATGGCATCACATACCTGATCGGTGATCAATGCGCACTGCATCCAGGGACGCTGTTCAAAAGGAACAACATCAGAGGGGACTTCCACATATTTTTCGGTATTGGGATCGAACATGCCGGAACGGTTCCCGTTGAAGAAGTAGGTGACATGGCCGAATTTCTGTGTTTCGCTGATGGCGAGCTGTGTCACGCCGGTTGCTGCCAGATATTCGCCGAGTGTGCGGTCGATTTCCGGCGGATTGACCAGATAATGATTGGGGATGTGCAAGTCGCCGTCATATTCCATCATCCCTGCATAATAGACATTGGGGCAGGGGGTGCGTTCAAATTTGTCGAATGCAGGATCTTCAAACGCCTGGCTGATTTCCAGAGCGCGGTCACCGCGGAAGTTGAAGTAAACAACCGCATCGCCATCCTGAATGGCACCGACAGGAGTTGCGCCGTCATCGGAAATGACGAACGGGGGCAGATCCTGGTCGATTGCTTTTGTTTCTGCGCGGAGTGTTTCCACTGCTTCGTGAGCTGTTTTGAAATATCTGCCTTTTCCGGCAACGTGAGTTTCCCAGCCTTTGCGGACCATATCCCAGTTTGCACCGTAACGGTCCATGGTGATGACCATACGGCCGCCACCGGAAGCGATCCGGCAATCGGCACCGGCTGCGGCAGCCTGTTCTGCAAGCCAGGTTTCAAACGGGTCGATGTAATCCAGAGCGGATGTTTCGGGAACGTCACGTCCGTCGAGGAGGATGTGGAGACGAATCTTTTTCACACCTTCTGCGAGAGCTTTGACAAGCATACCTTTCAGGTGGTCGATATGACTGTGAACGTTACCATCGGAGAAAAGACCGAGGAAATGGAGTGTGGAGTTTTTGCCGTTGACATGGGAGATCAGTTCTTTCCATGTTTCGCCTTCAAACATACGTCCGGTTTCGATTGCCTGGGAAACGAGTTTTGCGCCCTGTGCAAAAACGCGTCCGCAGCCCATTGCATTGTGTCCGACTTCACTGTTACCCATATCCGCATCACTGGGGAGACCGACGGCGGTACCGTGGGCTTTGAGTGTTGTCATGGGCAACGTATTCATCATGTGATGAAGGAACGGCGTATTGGAATCCAGTACGGCATCACCTTCTGCATATTTACCGATACCGACACCGTCCATGATGACGAGGACGACCGGTCCTTTACGGGATTGGAATTTTGGATTTTTTGCGAGAGCTTCGAGCATAATTGTTCTCCTGGTTGTTATTGAATTGAGATTCTATTATTGTTGTTTCAATTTTCCGGTATCGGTCAGAATTTTCCGGATGAACTGCATCGCTGCGTTCTTTTCCGAATCCAGCTGTTCGGAATAGGTTATCCGGACTTTGACAATACAGTTTTTGTATTCCCACAGATAAAGATGGGAAAGAAACGTTTCATCCCGGACCGTGATTTGAAATGCCGCTGCAGCCTGTACCGGCAACGTATGTTCCAGTTTCAGCTGCTTGACGGATTTGATCTGGGTGGAACGTTTGTTCATCAAAAGCAAATTCCGGATCGTTTGATCTGCATGTGTCCGGAATTCTTCCTTTGTGACCGGTTTATTTTGTTCTGCGGACAAGCGGTACAGAAAAATATCCGCAAATGTGCCGGCTTCATTTTCGTACGCAACCGTAGTCCCGAATCTGGGATCGGGATTGATGCGAACGGAGATTTTTTCAAAGTCGTGCACTCTGGGATGAAAAATCAAGCCTGTTCCGGGATCTTTGTAATCCGCAGAGGCAGGTTTACGCACAAATTCCGCTCCCGTAAGAACAGGGAGCGAAACGAGCGTCATAACTGCGATACAGCATGAAAAGATTATTTTATTCCGAAAATATCTGTCCATTTATCCAACTGTCCCCGGACTTCGTTGAACCCGGTTCCGCCGGGAACTTCGCGTCCAGCCACCGCATGAACGGCGGAGAAAAGTTTTTTCATATCGGCATCGGCTTCGGGAAATACTTTTTTCATTTCCGCGAGCGTGACTTTATCCAGCGGCTTTCCTTTGTCCTGTGCGTAACGGACCAGTGCCCCCACTTTATGATGGGCATGGCGGAACGGTACGCCTTTGCGGACGAGAGCTTCCGCCAGGTCGGTTGCCATCAGCCCCGGTTCCGAGGCGGCGGCAAGCATACGTTCTGTATTCAATTTCATGGAAAGGATCATATCCGGATAAACGGAGAGGATACCTTCCACCGTATCAATGGCATCGAACAGGGGTTCTTTATCTTCCTGCAAATCCCGGTTGTAAGTGAGGGGGAGTCCTTTGCAGATGGTGAGCATAGCCACCAGATCGCCATACACTCTGCCGGTTTTTCCTCTGGAAAGTTCGGCAAGGTCAGGGTTTTTCTTCTGCGGCATCAAACTGGATCCGGTGCAGAATGCATCGCCGAATGTCATGAAAGAAAATTCCTGACTCATCCACAGGATCAAGTCTTCGGAAAGACGGGAGATATGCATGGCAAAAATAGAGAGTGCAGAAAGCAGCTCGCAGGCAAAATCCCGGTCCGCCACGGCGTCCATACTGTTCTGTGTCATAGCGGGGAAATCCAGTTTCTTCCTGACGAATTCCCGGTCGATCGGCAATGTTGTACCGGCGATGGCACCGGAGCCGAGGGGCATGACATTGATCCGTTTTCTTGCATCGGCAAGACGTCCCAGGTCACGTTCCAGCATTTCCACATAAGCCAGGAAATGATGAGCAAAGAGAACCGGCTGTGCGTGCTGCAGGTGAGTGAAGCCGGGGAGGATGACTTTATCATTTTTATTTGCCTGAGTGACCAATGCTTTTTGCAGTTCGCGGATTTTCGCTGCAATGATATCGATTTCATCCCGGAGATACAGGCGGATATCCAGTGCGATCTGATCGTTACGGCTTCTGGCCGTGTGAACACGTGCGCCTTCATCGCCGAGTGCTTTGATCAATTCGGTTTCGATGTGCATGTGGATATCTTCCAATTCCGCCGTGAATGTGAAATCACCTTTTTCGATACGTTTCAGGATTTTATCCAATTCTTTACAAATTGCAGATGCTGATTTTTTCGGAATGATTCCGGCTGCACCGAGCATTGCCGCATGAGCTTTGCTGCCGCAGATATCGTGCTTGTAAAGCCGTTTATCAAAAGAGATGGATTCGGTAAAAACTTGAACTGCGTTCAACGCATTTTCAGAAAATCGTCCGCCCCAGAGTGCCATGTTAGAGAACCTCATTATTTATTTTACTTTAAAGACATCACAATATAGCACAGATTCTCAGGAAGTAAAATAAAAAATACGATTTTTTTTGAAAAAATAAGCACTTTGTCAATCCAGAAGATCCACCCCGATTTCATTCCAAAAGTTCAATCCTTTTTCTGTCGGGCGGATCGCTCCATCTTTTTTTATCAACCAGCCCTGATTGACAAGCGTTGGTAATACCGGAAAGTCTGCTGACGCTCCCGTTGCTTTTTCAAATTCACCGGGCGCCCAGCCCTCAACTGTACGCAAGCCCATCAGAAAGATTTCCCGCAGTCGGGTTGCACGGTCGATTTTATCTACTTCCGGCGGTGTTCCGGTAAGCCATTTTTCCAGTGATGGGACTTCTGTCCACCGGTCAGTTCCATCAAAGGATGCCGCGGAAGGTCCGAGTCCCAAATAAGGTTCTCCATGCCAGATATTCCAATTATGTTTTGCCCGGAATTCCGGTGCGGCGTAATTGGAAATTTCATAACGCGGCATATTATGACGGGCAAGAATATCTCCTGCAAGTTCCCACATGTCGGCGGAAAGTTCGTCGTCCGGTTCGTAGCCGGTTTGATAAAATGGTGTGCCTTCCTCCGGGATGATGGAATAACAGGAGAGATGGCGGATCGGCAGTGAAACTGCATGGTCCAAATCCGCCTGAAAATCAGCAAGTGTTTCTCCGGGGAGTGCATACAGCAGATCCAAGCCGATGTTGTCGATCCCTGCCATTTTCCAGTATTTGACGGCATTTTCTACCATATCAGGGGATCCGGTATGACGCCCCACTGCTTCCCGTAATGTGGGTTTGAAACTTTGCACACCCATACTGATTCGGTTGACAAATCCGGCAACGGTTTCTGCTAATTCCGGGGTTACAGTTTCCGGATTGGCTTCCATGGAGATTTCCGGGAATTGGTCAAAATTGCAATGGGTCTGAATCGTTTTGAAAAGTTGTTTCAGGATGGGTAAGGGGAGGATCGACGGGGTGCCGCCTCCGAAATAAACGGTTTTCAGATTTTGCAGTTTTTGCGTATCCCGCATGAGTTGCTGTGATATTTTATCCAGCCATGCGCCTGCGTATTTTTCCGGATCGGCAGAGACGGAATAGAATGCACAATAATTGCATTTCCGGAGACAGAACGGAACATGGATATAAAGATTGGGATATTGCATGTTCACTTTTGGAAATAATAGCGGATAATGGCGTTTTGCCGCAAGGAATCGGAGAATTGTTTCCGGTTTTCTTTCCATGCCTTTTCCATCAGTTCCCGGTGAATGGATTGGGAAATTTTTGCAAAAGGAATCTTACCTGCCGGGTGCATGGTATGGATACGGATAAAGTACCATGCTTCCGGCGTTTTTACCGGACCTGTAATATCCCCGCTTTTTTTACCTTTGAGAACGGCGGCAAATTCAGGGCGGAGTTTATCCATTTCCATAAAACCGGTCATTCCGTTATTGGCGGCGGAAATACCTTCTGAATATTCATTGACCAGATTGGTAAATTGTTGCGGCGTACATGTTTTTACTTTTTCAGCAATTTCGCGGACGGACTTTTCCGGGTCCGGATTTTTGCTTCCGGAGTGGAGAATCTGCAGTAATTGCAATTCAATTTTTGCGGGGAGGGACCATTTTTCCGGATGGGCTTTATATTCATCCCAGACCTCTTTGGGTGTAATGTAAACTTTTCTGTCACAGAGGTATGAAAGCATGGTTTCTGTTGCGATCCGTTTTTTTGTTCTGATTTTCAGTTTTTCTATGGAATAACCATAAAGTTTCAGTTGCGCTTCCAATGTTTCCCGCGTGCCGTCACCCATTTCTTTTGCGATTTTGTCGATCATGCTTTCCACTTCCTGCGGGGGAATCGGGAAAGGTTTTTTCAGATATTCATGATACAGAAGACGATGCAGAATAATCATTTCCACCGCTTCCCGGCGGATCAGAAGTGTTTCCTGCATCAAACGTTCCCCTGTGAGATAACCGGCAAGGCTGCGTTCCACCCCGGCTGTTTCCAGAATTACATCAAGAAGCGTAATCGGTTCGCCATTGACGGAAACCAGCACGGAATCGATCTGGGTTTTATCGGAAAGATTTTTGAATTCCACCGACGGCAGAATATTGGCAGACGCGGCATAAATGGAGCAAATGCCGCAGACGGAATATAGAATCAGAAAAGATAAAAGTTTTTTCATTGTGTCACCTCAGGTGATGTAAAGTACTATTCTTTTTTGAAAATACAAGGAGAAAAATAAAAAAAATCCGGAAATATTACTTGCTTTTTTGCATCCGGTACGATATATTGTGTATATTATCAACTCAACTTATAATGGAGTATACATAAACGATGAATGAGTATGTTGTTTCTTTGTTGTCAGATTTGATCCGCATGAAACCGGTATCCGATCAGGTGAATAATGTAAACCGGGTAATCGACCGTTTGCAGAGCGAACTTGCGGTTGCCGGTCTTTATTGCAAAGTTGAAGATATGGATGGCAGAAAATGTCTTTATGCTGCAACCGTAGAAGGTAAAACGCCGGATTATCTTTTGAATGCACATGTGGATGTCGTCCCCGCGGAAGATCATTTGTTTGAACCCAGAATCAAAGATGGATACATGTATGCCCGTGGAACAAAAGACTGTCTCGGTGCCTGTATTTGCATGTTGGAAATTTTGAAACAGTTGAAAGGTAAAGCATCCTGCGGCGCAATCTTTTCTTCCGATGAAGAAATCGGCGGTGCAACAACAGCAGAAATGGTCAAACGCGGTTACGGTGCAAATAAGGCGGTCATCGTTATTGATTCTTACTGGCCGGCGATCTCTTACGCGCAGAAAGGGATCATGATTGTCAAACTTACAGCGGAATCGGCTGCGGGCGGCGGACATTCTTCTGCACCGTGGGCAATCGAAAATCCCATTGAGATCCTGATGGAAGATTATGCAAAGATTCGTGCAAAATGGGAAAATCCCACTGCCGATAACCAATGGAAAAAATCCATTTCTCCCACAATTATCAATGGCGGATTTGTGCATAACCAGATCCCCAGTGAAGCCACTTTGACTATGAATATCCGGATTGTGGATGCGGCGGAAGTGCAGGAAGTGAAAGACCTGATCAAAGAATGTTGCCGCAGCAAAGCGGAAATCCATGTGGATTGCCTGCCTGTCACCACCAGCGTGGATCATCCGGAAGTCATTCGCTTGCGTCAGACTTTGGCGGATGTGCTCAAGATGGAAATTCCTTTGATCCGGATGAATGGTGCAACCGATGCACGTGCATTTGTTGAGCTTGGAAAGCCGATCGCTATTCTCGGAATCGATGGCAAAGGTTCTCATTCCACGGAAGAATTTGCCCGTATCGACTCAATTACTGAACTTGCAGATACCCTGGTGAAATTTATTGCAGGTTGATGAGAATATCCAAATCAGAGAAGGGGTATTTCACCCCTTTGATCTCTTGGGTTTTCTCGTGACCTTTTCCTGCAATCAGGATAATATCGTTTTCTTGTGCCATTCCGACTGCGGTCTGAATGGCTTTTTTGCGGTCCGGTTCTGCGGTATACGGTGTGTTTTCCGGAATGCCGGGGAGTATTTCCGAGATGATAAAGTCCGGATCTTCACTCCGGGGATTGTCGCTGGTGACAATGCAATAATCCGAATACAAACCGGCTGCCCGTCCCATTTTCGGTCGTTTTGTGCGGTCTCTGTCGCCGCCGCATCCGAATACGGTGATAATTCTGCCGTTTCCTTTGCGTAATTTTTGTAAGGCAAGCAAGACCCGTTCCAATGCATCATGTGTGTGGGCAAAATCTACATATGCCGTCGCGCCATTGGGTAATGCCACACTTTCCAGTCTGCCGGGCGCAGGCGGGGCACTTTCTGCCGCCGGAAGAAGAAGATCAAGCCCGATTCCGAGTGCATAAGCGGTTGTGACTGCCTGAAGCAGATTGACGGCATTATGTTCTCCGTGAAGCCGGGAATGGATCATACACTCATGTCCGTCAAGTTGAAATTTCAGAGAGGCTCCATCGGGCAGGGCGGTAAATTCCTGTAAACGGCAATACGCCGGTTCTTTTGCGGAAAAGGTCAGGTTTGAGATTCCCGCCTGTGCCAGTTCTTCCGATAAGCGTTTGCCGTAAGAATCGTCAATATTGATCACACATGGTGCATCCGGTGCCAGCATTTCTGTAAAAAGAAGACGCTTTGCCTGATAATATTCTTCCATCGTATGGTGATAATCCAAATGGTCGCCCGTCAGATTTGTAAAAATCGCAGAAGCGAACAGCAGGGAACCGCAACGGTGTTGATGCAGTCCGTGACTGGAACTTTCCATGACGGCTTCTTCGATTCCATTCTGCTGCATTTCAACAAAAAATTGTTGCAATTGTTTTGCATCGGGCATCGTGAATGCGGCATCGTTTTCCTGTCCGTCACCCGTGTCTGTTATCACCGTTGTGAGCAATCCCGTTTTTCGTTGCGCTTGCCGGAATATATGACGCAGAATAAAGGCGATTGTTGTTTTTCCGTTAGTGCCTGTAACCGTATGGACCCGAAAAGAATCCGCAGGACGATCTGCCATCTCTTCGCAGAGAATCGCCCAGGCATGATAAGAATCTTTTACGCGCAAAACCGGGATATCGGATGGGCTCGTTCCCTGCCAATCGGAGGATACGACAAGTGCCGCTGCCCCGTTTTGCAATGCTTCCGGAATATGATCATGCCCATCGGCTTTTGCCCCTTTGATGGCACAGAAAAGCCCGCCGGGTTTGAGGTGTGCCGCATAATTGCTGACCGCATTTATATCCGGATTGCCGAAGCCATGATCCGTAAGGACCGGTGACAGCGCACAGCGCAGAAAATCAAGCCGCATGAGTAATCTTTATCCTTCGATTTTTTCCATTTTTGTAGAGCGGGAGGCTTTCAAAAATATAATGTCGCCTTCACGCAGATAATTCTTTACCGATTCTGCTGCCTCGGCAGAATCCGGGAAAACGGCATCCGGCGGGATCGCCAATGTTTCTGCCGCCCGTTTCATATCCGGACCGACAACCAACAGACGTGCCCCAGGGAATAATTTTCGCGCCATTTCCAACACTTCACGGTGTCCCGTTTCTGCATATTCGCCTAATTCTGCCATGTTGCCGAGAATCAGAACCAGTTTCTGCGGATCGGCAAATTCTGCCAACCAGGTCAATGAGGCTTTCATACTGTCGGGATTGGCATTGTACGCATCGTTGACCCAAGTCATCCCGTCGCGTTCCGTAATACGCATACGCATCCCCGGGAGAACGGTTTGGGCAATCCCTGATGCCGCTTGTTCCAATGTGATTCCGAACAGAGACGCCAACGCTGCCGCCCCTGCCGCATTGCATGCCTGATGCGCTCCCGGTACAGACCAATGTACGGTCTGCTGTTCCCCCGTGTCTTTCCGGGTGATCCGGAATGTTGCACCGCGTAAATCTCCGCCCAGGTATTCAGAACGGAAATCCGCTTCTGCTTCCGGTCCGAATGTCAGAATCTTGTGTCCGGCAAGTGCGTTACGCAATACGGCATTTCCCGGGCAATCATACGGGATCACGCCTGCACCTTCCGGCGGAAGATATTTGAATACATCGGACTTTTCTGTTGCCGTACCATCCAGTGTTTTGAAATTTTCAATGTGCGATGAACGGATGGAGACGATCAGGGAATTTTGCGGACGGACGGCATCGGACAGGGGGGCGATTTCCCCGAAATTGCTTGTTCCCAGTTCCAATACTGCCGCTTTGTGAGCCGCTGTCAGATTCAACAGATTCCGGGGAACTCCAATGTGATTGTTCGTGTTCCCTTCTGTTGCAAGTACATGTTCTGCTCCGTATACATGGTTGAAAATCGCACGGAGACATTCTTTTGTACTGGTTTTGCCGCAGGATCCGGTGAGTGCCGCTGTAATCAAGCCCGGAAATTTTCCCCGGTGATGTTTCGCAAGCAGACGGTAGGCTTCTACGGTGGATTTGACTGCGATCGCCGCAACCCCTTCCGGCAGCTTTTGTACAGAATCCGCTTCAATACAAAGCAGAACTGCCCCATTGGATACTGCATTGGAGAGAAAATTGTGTGCATCAAAATTTTCCCCTTTCAATGCGATAAACAGGGAATCCGCTCCCACAGTCCGTGTGTCGGTGGAGACCGTTGTGACTACACCTGCCGGATCAAACGGTCCGTATATGGTCCCGCCCGTTACGTCTGCAATTTCCTGAAATGTGAAAAGAGGAGACTCCATCGCAATTAAGCCTTTCTGTTGCGAAAATATTCAATCGTTTTCTTTATGCCGTCATCTACA
>JAFVSW010000167.1 GCA_017503545.1 Lentisphaeria bacterium
AATGCCTGAAAAACCTTGTTGCGATCTGAAAACGGAGCGTTTTCGGTAGTTATTCTACGAATAGCTACACTCAAACTACCATTTTCATCTCATCAACAATCTTTTTTCAGTCAAAATTTGCCGGACTTTTGAAATTACCTCGGAACAATATAATTTTAACGATCTGGAGAATAAATATGACACCGTTTGAAGAAGCAAAAGCAAAACTCCCTGCCGATGCCGAAGTGTATGATTTTCATGGCTTCGCCGGATATAAATTTACGTTCGAAGGCTATGAAGCTATCATTGTCTTCCCCGAAGAATACGCCGCAAATAAACCGTGGCTCTGGCGCGGACGCTGGTTCGGACATGAACCTCAGACGGATATTGAATTGCTGAAACGCGGCTTTACTCTTGTTTTTTTGAATACTTATATTTTCTATGGGGCTCCGGGCGCGGTGACATTGTGGGAAAAATATTATGCGTTTCTCCGGGAACAATTCGGTTTGGCAAAACGGGTCGCTCTGATCGGAATGAGTCAGGGCGCATTGATTGCACTCAATTTTGCCAAGAAAAATCCGGAAAAAGTTTCTGCAATCTATATTGATAACGGTGTTTGCGATTTCAAGAGCTGGCCCGGCGGATTCGGCAAGAGCGAAGTTTACAACGATTGGATCCAGTGCCAGAAATCCTATAACATCACCTGTAAAGAAGATGCGCTTAATTATAAGGATCAGCCCTTCGACAATCTGGAAGAATTGGCGGCAGCAAAAGTTCCCATTCTCGCTCTTTGCGGTGATATTGATAAAGTTGTTCCTTTGGATGAAAATATGGATGTCTTTGCGCCCCGTTATGAAGCATTGGGCGGTCCGATCCGAACAATCGTCAAGAAAAATAATGATCACCATCCCCACAGTTTCAAAGATCCGACTCTGATGGTTAATCATCTTTGCGCATTTACCGCTGGATACAATGATTACATTGCGCCCCGTTGCGGGATCGCACGTTCTGTGAAAAAATTCCTGACGGGAAAGAAGGGAACCATTGCTTTCCTCGGCGGTTCGATCACGGAAATGAACGGTTATACAAAATTGACGGAAGACCATTTCCGCCGCATGTTCCCGGATTGTGATTTTACATTCATCAATGCTGGAATCTCCTCCACCTGTTCCGATACCGGTGCATTCCGGGTTATGGATGATGTGATGAAACACAAACCGGATCTGGTCTTTTTCGGTTTCGCCGTCAATGACAATCAGGATGGCATGTTTGAACCGGAACATACGGTGCGCGGTGTAGAAGGAATTGTCCGCTCCATCAAAACTGCAAGCCCGGAAACTGATATCGTACAGATTTATACCACAAATGAAAATCTTATGTCCTATTACCGGCGGAATTCAGAAGCCGTCTCTCCCGACAGGGAAGGGGGCGCGTACAACAATACCCGTGAACCGGGCGATGTTCCCCCGCAGATCATGGCACATGAAAAAGTGGCAGTCTATTACAATCTGCCGTCCATCAATTTCTGTGCCGATGTAGCGGAACGGATCCGGCACGGCGAATGTGACTGGGAAAAATTCGGTGGTGTTCACCCGGCACCTTACGGTAATACCATTTATGCGGATGCCATCCGGGCATTTGTTGAATATCAGCGCGATTATATTGTGGCAGAAGCCCCGCTTACGCTGCCGGCACCCATGAATGTTCATTGTTACGCCAATGGGGAAATGATCCCGGCTGAAAAAATCGTTCTTTCCAACAATAACGGTTGGACTTGCGGTATTCCGGATTGGGATGTTCTGGCTGGCTCAAAACGGGAACGTTTCCTGGGAATCGCAAATCTGTACGCCGATAAACCCGGTGCAGAAGTGACGATTTCCTTTACAGGAAAAGTTGTCGGGTTCTATCTGACTGCAGGCCCCGATGCCGGTATGTTGGAATACGCAGTTGATGGCGGTGCATTGCAGAAAGTTGATTTGTATCATCCTTACAGTGGCGGTTTGCATTATCCCCGGAGCGTGGTACTTGCAGATGAACTTTCCGCCGGAGAACATACCATTACGATGCGTATTTCTGCGGATAAGAATGAAAAATCAAAAGGTCACGCAGCCCGTTTGATTGCATTGGCAGTTTGCAAAGACTGAAGATTCATTGAATTGGTAAAAATCGAACAGGAGGTACACTCTGTTATCGGTGCGACCTCCTGTGCGTTTGCCGCAATGATATAATTTTAAGAAAAGTTAAACTTGTCCACAAAATTCTTATTTTCTTTACTTGACTATTTTGCAAATGTGCTGTAATGTAACGTATATAAAAATGAGAAAGGACTCGAATCATGCAAGTTTACGATAATCACATTCATATGCGGGGTGGAGATAGCGATACTCCGGAAATCTTTGTAGAAAAAACGGCTGCTGCCGGAGTGGTGGGCGGAAATGTGATCAGTTTACCGCCATTGAGCTTCCGTGAATATCCGGAGACCTGTCAGGATAATCATGCCCGTATCGATCAGGTGTTGGCATTTACTTCCCAAACGCCCGGATTCATCCCATTTTACTGGATCGACCCCAATGCGGAAGATGCGATTGAACAGGTCGAAGAAGCCAAAAAATGCGGCATCAAAGGAATCAAAGTAATCTGTAATAATTTTTATGCCGGAGATTGTATGGATGTCTGGAAAAAAGTTGCAGAAGAAAAATTACCTTTGCTGTTCCATTCCGGTATTCTGTGGAATGAAGAACCGTCTTCCCTTTATAATCGTCCCCTTTCTTTTGAATGTCTTATGACGGTCAAAGGTTTGCGTTTTGCATTGGCACATATTTCCTGGCCGTGGTGCGATGAATGTATTGCATTATACGGAAAATTCAAACATGTATCTTCCTTTACCGGAAATGAATCGTTCCGGATGTATGTGGATACTACCCCCGGTACGCCCCCTGTATATCGCAGGGATGCTTTGCGGAAATTGTATTGTTCCAATTACCCCATTAAGAACGGGACAATATTCGGAACGGATTGCACAAGCAATAATTATGATACGGCATGGGCAAAATTCTGGATTGAACGGGATACGCAAATCATGGATGATATCGTTGCGAATTTTGCGGAATGTGCATTACCGAATCCGTACGGTGCTCATAATCGTGACGGATTGGAAGACAATGCGGAAGGATTGTGCAACGCCATGTTTGCAGAAAATTATTTAGAGTTTGTCAATGCGTAAACAGGAAAAGGCGCAGATTTTCTGACCCAACAGATCCGGCAGGGCGTTATACTCTGCCGGATCATTTTTTTGTCTACTCTTATCTGCAAAAAAAAAGATGATCTGTAATTTTTATTGCAGACCATCTGATTTTTTAATCTTGATTCAGATCAATTGATCATCAATCAATCAAACAAATCTTTACCGAAGTTGACAAAGATCATAACGGGGAAGAAACCGTTTTTGTTGATGTTGATGAAACCGAGCTGGAATTTTGCATTGTTGCTGCAGTTGTTGACGAAACCGAGCTGGATACCATCTTTGCCGGAGTGGTTGAATGTACCCCACTGGATGGAAATGTCATCAAGGTTGTCGGAGAGGTTGATTGCGCCGAACTGCAAACCGCCGTCAAATTTCTTTGCATGGTTTACGATAAAGGTTGCCTGCACACCCTGAGCTTCTTTTGCCAGGTTGCCGAACAGAGAGATCTGTGCGCCTTCGCAGCTTTTGATTGCGGAAACGGGCAAACCGAATGCGACACCTTCAATATTCTTGGAGCCATTGCCTTTCGGGGCATCTTTCCAGAAACCGAGGTTTACATTCTCCGCACAGAGGCTGATGGATGTGAGGACGGCGGCGAAAACAATAAGTACTTTTTTCATCGTTTTTTCCTTTCAATTGTTTGTTTTATACGATGTAATAATGAAAATCTTATAATATAGCAAAGATATTTGTATATTTCAAGCAGATAAACAAAAAAAATTATTAAAAACGATTTGATTTTTCTGATTTTTGTGATATGATTATGAAATAGTATCTCTATTTCCGTTTTCAGCGAATAACAGGTCAATTTGAATATGAAGAAAAAAATAATTATCATCGGTGCCGGACCGGCGGGGCTTACCGCAGGTTATAAACTGCTTGAATATCCGGAGTTGTATGATGTTATAATATTAGAAGCTGATTCCGTTGTCGGTGGAATTTCCCGTACCGTCAAACATCATGGCAACCGGATGGATATCGGCGGACACCGCTTCTTTTCCAAAGATCCGGAGGTCAATGCCATGTGGTTTGATATAATGCCTTTGCAAGGGCAGGGGGCAATGGATGATTTGTTATTGAAACGGGATGTTGCATTGAATCCCGACGGTCCGGATCCGGAAAAGACAGACAGGGTCATGTTGACCCGGCGGAGAGTTTCCCGGATTTTTTATAAGAAACGTTTTTTTGATTATCCGGTAAAAATGAATTTTTCTACGATCCGGTACATGGGGATTTTTACC
>JAFVSW010000168.1 GCA_017503545.1 Lentisphaeria bacterium
AATGCCTGAAAAACCTTGTTGCGATCTGAAAACGGAGCGTTTTCGGTAGTTATTCTACGAATAGCTACACTCAAACTACCATTTTCATCTCATCAACAATCTTTTTTCAGTCAAAATTTGCCGGACTTTTGAAATTACCTCCGAACACATAACGCGAGAGGAGTATAAGAAAAATGAAAGCAGTTATCAGTGTAATCGGGCGTGACTCTGTTGGGATCATTGCCAAAGTCAGTAATGAATGTGCCAATTGTGGCGTGAATATTATGGATATTTCCCAGACTGTTTTGCAGGATTATTTTACGATGATCATGCTGACCGATATTGACCGGATCAACATCCCCTTTACGGATTTTGTTGACCGCATGGCGGAGCTGGGTAAGGTAAATAATTTGGAAATCCATGCAATGCACGAAGATATTTTTAATGTAATGCACAGGATCTAAAGAAAGTCAGGTGATGTTTTATGCTTGATCAGAAAGATATTTTTGAAACTCTGAATATGATTCGGGAGGAATGTCTCGATATCCGTACCGTGACTATGGGGATTTCCCTGTTGGATTGCGGTGCAGAAGATGAATCCAGATTGTGTTCCCGTGTGTACGATAAAATCATGTCCCGTGCCGCAAATCTGGTGCGGACCGTGGAATCCATCGAAAAAGAATACGGTATTCCCATCATCAATAAACGGGTGTCTGTGACGCCGTTGGCTGCGCTTTGCGGTAATCTCAACCGGGCGGGCGCAGTCCGCCTTGCTCAAGTGTTGGATAAAGCCGCCAATGAATTGGGGATCAACTTTATCGGCGGCTGCAGTGCGCTGGTACAGAAAGGTTTTACCGATGGCAGCCGGACTTTGATCAGTGCCATTCCGGAAATTCTGGCATCTACGGAACGGGTTTGCTCTTCCGTCAATGTTGCTTCCACAAAAGCCGGGATCAATATGGATGCCGTTGCAGAAATGGGACGTATCATTCATTATACTGCGGATATGACACGGGATAATTCTGCCATCGGTTGTGCAAAACTCGTCGTTTTTGCTAACGTGCCGGAAGATAACCCCTTTATGGCGGGTGCGTTCCATGGTACCGGCGAACCGGAAACGGTGATCAATGTCGGTGTCTCCGGACCCGGTGTCGTTGCGTCTGCCATCCGCCGTGCCGGACAGCAATGTGACTTGACGGAAATTGCAGAGACGATCAAACGGACAGCATTCAAAGTTACCCGTATGGGACAGCTTGTTGCCCGTTTGGCTTCGGAACGTCTCAATGTTCCCTTCGGGATCGTTGACTTGTCTCTGGCACCCACTCCGGCAATCGGTGACTCTGTTGCTTATATTCTGGAATCCATCGGCTTGGAAAAATGCGGCTGTCCCGGAACAACGGCAGCTCTTGCCATGTTGAACGATGCCGTGAAAAAAGGCGGCGTGATGGCATCTTCTCATGTCGGCGGGCTTTCCGGTGCATTCATTCCGGTTTCTGAAGACGCCGGTATGATCGAAGCCGCAAAATGCGGTGCTTTGACCATTGAAAAATTGGAAGCAATGACCGCTGTCTGTTCCGTTGGTTTGGATATGATTGCAATTCCCGGCGATACCACTCCGGAAGTTATTTCCGGTATCATTGCCGATGAAATCGCCATTGGTGTGGTGAATAATAAGACAACCGCCGTCCGTTTGATCCCCCACGGAAAAGCGGGCGATATGATCACGTTCGGCGGATTGCTGGGAGAAGCACCGGTCATTCCGGTTTCCAAATATTCACCGGCAACCATGATCCGCCGCGGTGGTCGTATTCCTGCACCGCTCCAGAGTTTGCGGAACTGAGATCACAAAAAAAATGGAATTGCTTTTATTGGTTCACAATAAAAGCAATTCCGGCAAGAGTTTTTGAGAACAGGGGTGTGGGGAAAAACGCTTTTTGCAAAAAGCGTTTTTCCCCACATTTCATTTTATAAAAAAACTCAAAGTATGATTTCTGCTTCCACAGCGGCGGCGAGACGGCGGTATTTTGCATATCGCGCTTCCAGATCCCGTGCCGGGGTGTAACATTTTTCTGTCCCTGCTGACATGTGTTTCATTGCTTCCGGAATGGAGGGATAAATGCCGGCTGCGACAGCCGCAAAGATCGCTGCGCCCAAAGCACAAGTTTGTGTTGATGTGCAGATCTGGATGGGCATTTGCAAGGCATCGGCAAGCATCTGCATCACAAACGGAGATTTCATGGCAATACCACCGGTGGCAATGATACTTTCCAACGGCACACCTTCTTCTTTCAAACGATCGGCAATGGCACGTGCGCCGAATGCTGTACTTTCCACCAATGCCCGGTATACCTGAGCCGGAGTTGTTCCGAGACGCAATCCGAAGATGGCTCCGCTTAATAACGGGTTATCATCGGGAGAACGGCGTCCATTCATCCAGTCAAGAGCGATCACATCGGAATCATCCAACGCCATAGCGTCTTTTTCCAGTTGAACCAGATCCACTTCTGCACCGTATGCAGAAAGAAAACGTTTGAACCAGGCATAAATATCACCAAAGGCACTCTGTCCGGCTTCCATACCCGTCAAACCCGGAACCACGGAGCCATTGACCTGACCGCAAATCCCTTTGATGCAATGGTCAAGTTGTTCCGCTACTGCCAGATCACAAGTGGAGGTGCCGACGACTTTCACGATTTGATTGGCTTTGATCCCTGCGCCTACCGCACCGGAATGACAGTCGATCATCCCGCCTGCGACGACCACATTTGTGCTTAATCCTAATTTGTTTGCCCATTTTTCAGAAAGTGTTCCCACAGGGATGTCGGCAGTAAATGTGTCATTTGTCAAATGCTGACGGATCGGGAGCAGAAGCGGATCGAGGGCTTCAAAAAATTCTTCCGGCGGCAATCCGTTCCAATCTTCATGCCACAATGCTTTATGACCGGCGGCACATCTGCCGGGTTTGACTTTCTGCCCCGTGAGTTCGGCAGGGATCCAGTCGCAATGTTCCACAAAAGAATAGGCGGCGTTACGGACCTGTTCATCGCTGCGGAGAACGTGCAGGATCTTGCTCCAGAACCATTCGGCGGAATAGGCTCCGCCGGAATATCTGGTATAATCCACTTTGCTTACATTTTTGGAAACATGGTTGATCTCTGCTGCTTCTTTAAGCGCAGTGTGATCTTTCCACAATACAAACATGGCATTGGGGTTTTCTGCAAATTCTTCTTTGAGAGCCAGGGGGGTCCCTGCGGCATCCACTGCACACGGAGT
>JAFVSW010000169.1 GCA_017503545.1 Lentisphaeria bacterium
CCGTTGTATTGCCTCAAAAAAATTCATAAAAACTGCACATCCTTACGCCCGTCAGGGCGCACTTCACGTTTGCCGCAGGCAAACTCTTCACACCTTCACATCTTCACTCAATCAGCGTTCACGCTGATTGAACTTTTGGTCGTGATTGCCATTATTGCAATTCTGGCTGCCATGCTGCTGCCGGCATTGTCCAAGGTGAAAAACATTTCCAAAAATTCCACGTGTATAAACAATTCAAAACAGCAGTTTTTGTATCAACTTGCTTATCAATCGGATTATGCGGACTGGATTTTACCTGCTCATGGCGCGCGTACTTTGACCGGCAATAAGCAAACCTGGGATGCCTATATCCGATATGCTTATATGAAAGGACCAAATACCAAAAATATTTTTCTTTGTCCGGTGGAAACTGCTGCTGACTTTACCTATTCCCACTATATGGCAAATACCCGGTTATGCGGTATGGTCGATGATAAAACCTGGCCGCCTCATAAAGTCGGGAACGTGAAATCGCCGTCATTGGCTTATATTTCCGGCGATAACGGATACAAAACAGTGTATGCCACTTCCGGTTCTGCCGCGCTTGGATTCCGGCATGGGTCTCAGCCGTTCAGCCATTATAAATGGCCGGATCCGCCGCCGATTCCGCCGGGCAATGCGGCGAATATCCTGTTTTTTGATGGACATGTGGAATCCATGAAGGGCAGCACATACAATCTGCTTTACGCAAGCGGCGATAAACTCTCTCCCCGCGGTTTTATTCAGTGATCAAAAACATAAGGATACCATAAAAATGCAATTGAAAAGTAAAATTCTGATCGGTCTTTTCTGCACTGCCGCATTTTTACTCTGTGCGCAGGAAAACATGTTGAAAAATGGCGATTTCTCCAAATTACAGGCAGATGGAAAACGCCCTGCAAACTGGAGTGGACGGCTGAATGATGCTTCCGGCATCCGCAAAGGGATTGCTCCAGGTAAGAAGAATGCAATTTGCTTTGATCATACGGGACACATGATATCGCAGACGGTGAAAGTGGAACCCGGCAAGGTGTATCAGATCCGTTACCTGTTGAAGAGTGATTTTGCAAAATGGTTGAGTGCCGCTTCCATGCAAATCCTGTGGATGGATGCCAAAGGCAAACATTTGTTTGTGGATTATAAAGGGAAAAAAGTCTGGAATATGAAGATCAAAAATCTTCAGGGGTCCCGGGATTGGCAATTGGTGGAAATGCCGGAATGTGTTGCGCCTGCCGGGGCATACCGGGCTCAAATCCGCATGGGGATCGTGTTCGATAAAGACGGATCCTGTTATTTTGCCGATATTAATATGAGTGAAGTCAAAAAGGGGAATGCCTTTGAAAACCGTATGGCATCCATCCCCTTTGTTACGGCAAACATTCCCTTTGATGATATTTTCAACCGGAAATATTGGAACAATGCTGCGGTGTTGAATGACTTTATTGTGCCTGCGACGAACAGCCGTGCAAAATTCCTTACCTCTGCAGAAGTCTTTTATACAAAAGAAGCCATTTATTATAATATCAAATGTTCTCTGCCCAATGCATCCAAGCAGAAGATGGATGACAGACGTTCTTACGATATGCAGGAATCCTGCGAAGTCTTTTTGCGTCCGGATGGATACAAACATCAATATCAGTTTTTCATTTCCCCCAATGGGAAAGTGCGTTGTCTTTCCGAAACCTGGGGCGATGGTTCCTGGCCGCTGAAAACAACCCCGTTGAAAGATCCGAACGTTCTTTCCAAAGTGAAAAAATCAAACGATGCCTGGTGTGTTGCTTTGCGGATCCCCTTCCGTGCATTGGATATCAAAGGTACACCTGCTGTTGGCAGACAATGGCAGATGAATGTCTGCCGGGCGCATTATGGGGAAAAGAATTATCGTGAACTCAGCGCATGGAGTGCGTTGCGGAATGCTCATTTCCAATTTCCCGGTGACTTCGGTAAAGTGATTTTCGGTGCAAAGGATGTTCCTCAAATCAAAAATATCCGTATTGATGCCAATGGCGCCCAGGTACAGATCCGGAACATTTCTGCAAAAGAACGGAAATTGACTGCGGTCTTTGTCAAACATACCAAAACCGGTGCCTGGGAAACGTTCCGGACCGAATTTTCCGTTGCGGCAAATCAGAGCCGGGATTTCTCTTTGCAGTTCCCCACAAAAGATGCCGCCATGCGTTTCCTGGAATTGCGGGAAAAAGAACAGTTGATTGCCAAACATTGCAATATGCCTTCCGATAAATATTATTCCATGGGGATTTTCGACCCGGAAGGTGTCCGCGGGAAAACTTGGAATATCGCAATGGATCGTCCCTTCTTCCTGGGGTTGAATATGATCCATAATGCTCCCGGTCTTACAACACATCGTTTGACCAACCGGGATAAAAAGCCTTTTGATATGATCCTTGAAGTGCCGGAACAACTCAAGTTCAACGGTATGATCTTTGATGCCGGGGAATGGCGTCAATCTCCTTATATCAAACCCACGGTTACGCCTTTCAAACAGAACGGAAAGAAGATGCTCCGTTACAAGTTTGAATTGCCGCTGGTGATCCATTGGCCCAGTCCGGTTTATATTTTCTTCTATGAATGTAAAATGCCGGAAAATACGGAGTTTACCGGTGCGTATTATCTGATCGAAGACGGCGTGGCATTGCCGCGTCATGAATTGAGTTTCAAAACGGTGAAAATGGGGAACGTTTCCCGTATGCCCAAATTGTTTGGACATGACATGTTCTACATGGATGCCAAGATCATCAAACATTTGTTCCCGAAAGATACGCTGAAACATTATACCGCACTCGGTTTCAACCGGATCACGGTCAATGTCCAGCCGGGCAGAAATAATGGTTTTTACTCCGGAAATGCACCGAAGAAAACGGAAGATTATTATGACCTTCTGTTCCGGGAAATGGAAAAGACCGGAATCCGTCTCTATTATACTTCCAATTCCAGTTCTGCCACCCCGCAGGCTTGGAGCTGGACTCATAAGGATAAAGATGCACGGGCGATTGGCGCAAACGGCAAAGATGCACCATACAATCAGTACGGATATCCCTCTCTTTGCCCCAATTATCGCGGTAAATTTTTCCAGAAGCATGTGGAGAAACTGACAAATTCTTATCTGTTCCGGAAATACAAATGTACCTGGTTGACGCTTGACCTGGAATTGTGGCCGAAAACGGTTTGGGAAAAACTTTGTTTCTGCAATCGTTGTTTGAAAGATTTTGCAGAATATGCCAAACAGAAAAAGTTGACTGCGTATGTTTCTTGCGATGTCCGCAAACTGTTCCGCGCAAAAGATAAAGAATTCCTCAAAGTCTGGAATGAATATAAAAATCATTGTCATACCCGTTTTATCCGGGAACTGACCGATCCGGTACGGAAATTGACTGCTGCATACAAATCCACTGCACCGCAGAACCGTTTCCTGATCGGCGAATGGTGCAAACCGCGGGAACATTTGCTGGATACAATCGACTTTTTTGAAATGGGCTTGTATTATACGCCGGATGTGGTGTATACTCATTATGAAAAAGTGTATAAGCAGTTCGGTGACCGGAAAAAGAATTTCTATCCCACCCATACTTTCGGTCAAACGGATGGCTGCCCTGATTTCCACATGAAAGCTCATCAACTTACCGAATTGATTTATGAAGCGGCGATTTACGGCGCACAGGGTATCTGCTGGTTTTATTATCCCTATCTGGAACCGTTGCGTATGAAGTATATCATCCAGGCGTTGAATGTCATTCTGCCGTTTGAAAACTTGATCGTGAAAGGTGATATTGTCAAAGACATCACCATCAACAATGCGGCAATGCAGTTGACGGCACGGCGTAACGGACAGGAAGGGTTGATCGCAGTTCGTGCTTATAAAGCCAATACGGCACAGAAGGGGAAAATTACCTTTGCTGGTTTGAAACAGAAAACGACGGTGTACGATTGTATCAGCCGGAAAAAACTGGCAGACCTTTCACCGGACCGCAATTCCTTTGAATACACTGTGGATGCCAACCGGTGTCGTCTGTTGTACTTTGGTACGGATGCTCAATGGAAACAGAGAAAGTGAGATAATTGAAATTCTTCATCAACTTTTCAAAAAATATTCAATTTTGATTTTAAAAATCGAGTTTGACGTATATTGTATAGATACCGGCAGGAGAAATGGTCTGTTGCCGGTATCGTTTTATAATAAGAAGAAAGGATAGACGGGTATCTCCCTCATGAAAACCTTGTTTGTCGGCAATTTGCCATTCAGCACAACAGAACAGGAATTGCGTGACCTGTTCAG
>JAFVSW010000170.1 GCA_017503545.1 Lentisphaeria bacterium
GACAGGATAACCTTCAATTAAGAGACTCTTTTGTTACCCTTTTTTCAACAAAAATATAAGGAAAAATCAATATTTTTTGATAAAGTGTTGATTTTTAGAACTATTTAACTAAAAAATGTCAAATGGTTTTGACATTAACAATAATATCATAAAGGTAAATCTTATGAAAAAGAAAATATGCAATATTGTCAATTTTATCCGCCTGGAAGATCACCGGATGCCGCACATTGCGCATTTTGAACCAGTGCAGGAACAGATGAAATTGATCAAAAAATACAATTTCCCGGCAACCTGGCTTCTGCAATTCGATGCACTCAAAGCCGGCCCGTATGCCGATTTCTTCAAAAAAGAAATGCCCGGAAATCATGAAATCGGACTCTGGATGGAAATCAACCGGATGCATTGCGATGCCGCCGGGATCGAATTCAGAGGCAGAGACGGTATCAACTGGGATCATCATTCCCAGGCTTCCCTGACGATCGGATACCGCCCCGCCGAACGGGAAAAACTCGTGGATACCGCAATGGCTTTGTTCCACGAAACGTTCGGATATTACCCGGTAAGCGTTGCAGCATGGTATCTGGATGCGTATACCATACAATATATGGAACAGAAATACCGGATCAAAGCAACATCCAACTGTCGCGATCAATGGGGAACTGACGGATATTCCATTTGGGGCGGCTTCTGGGCTGGTGCCTATTATCCATCGCAAGTCAACGCAAACCTCCCCGGGGAATCGGCGGCAACTCAGATTAATGTTCCGCTGTTCCGTATGCTGGGCAGCTGCCCCATCAATCAATATGACTGTGCGCTCGGAGATAACGGTCAGGGTGTGACCACGCTGGAACCCACCTGCTGCAAAGAGAAAGAATGGATGGATAAACTCTTCCGCAACATGTTCAACAATCTGGCGACGGATTACTCTTACATCCAATTGGGACAGGAAAACAGTTTCGGCTGGCCCCGGATGAAAGAAGGGTATGAAATGCAGATGGAAAATCTTGCAGAATACGTAAAAAACGATGGAGTGGAAGTCATGACCATGGGAGATACCGGAAAATGGTATCTCAATACTTACAAAGAAACAGTTCCTCTCTCCACGGTTGCATTGGAAGATCCCTGGCCGGCACAACGGCAGACCTTCTGGTTCAACAGCCGTTATTACCGGGTATCTCTGCTCCGGGATGGCAATACGTTGGAATTACAGGATCTTCATTGCTTCAGTGACCGCTATGCGGAAACATATCTCAAACGCCGTTGTCACACCCATGCCATGGTCACCGATGCTTTGCCGGTAACAGAAGGGTTTCTCCATAAGGAAATCGGGCTGCCTGCAAACCTCCGGATCCAGATCAAAAAAGATGGTATCTGGAAGGAACTGACAAGTCAGGATTGTACCGCAGACACCTCGGTAAACAATCAACTTTCCGTTTCATTCGGTCCGTTTCTCTGGAAATTTACCGAAACCGCCATTGAAATGAAAATGCAGGATGATACCCCCTGGCGCATTGTTATGCCGTATCATAAATCGACTTTCCGGCAGGCAACGTGCGAAAAAATTGCATACTGCCATAATGGATGCTCCTACGATGTCGGACTGTATGGGATTGAATCCGTAGACGTACAGAACAATGTACTGCTGTTGATGCCCCTGCCCTCTTCACCGGTCCGGTTCTTCCCCGGCTGATCCATACAGGTTCTGTCAGTCGTAAAGCAAACTCCCTTTATGGGGCTTGTTTTACGACTGATTTGTATTTATCCGGCTTTGCATTTTTCGCCGCCGAGAATCGTTAAAGTGACAGCAATGAAAATCACAAGAAAACCAATACATAAACGTATTGTAAGCACTTCCCCGAAAATCAAAACGCCGAAAACAACTGCGGTCAGCGGTTCCAATGCACTGAGAATTGCCGTCTTCGTCGGGCCGATATACTGAACTCCATACGTTGATGAAACAAAGGATACGACGGACGGAATCAACCCCAAAGCAAAAGCACAACTCCATAAAGAAAAGTCAGGCAGCCATTGTATGCAGCCATTCAAGACTCCATAAAACAGAAAAACAGGGATCCCGCCAGCCATTACATAAAATACCAACTGAAACGGGTTCATACGGTTCAAACCGGTCGTTTTTACCATAACCATATAAATGGCATAAGATAAAGCGGAAAGCATGACAAGGAGAAAACCAAGCAAATCCAACATCACACCGTCACTCGTGCGGGATAAAATCCCAACGCCGCAAAATGCTCCGGCGATCCCGATAATCGTCTGTCGGGTCAATTTTTCTTTGAATCCGAAAAACATGATCAATGCGATCATGACCGGACAGACAAAAAGCAGAGTGGAAGCCAATCCGGCATCCATACGCATATAACTCATATATAAAGCAAGGGAGGAAATCCCGCAAAGGGGACCGCCCAGTAAAGTCGGAATCAAATTTTCCCGGGGAACTCGAAACGGGATCTTGAAATAAAACAGCCAACCGGCAAGCAGGATTGTTGCAAAAAGATACCGGTAAAATAATACGGATTCAGGAAATACCCCCTGACTGTACATCGGGAGGGAAAAAAGTGGATTCATGCCATAGGTGACAGCACCCAATACTGCAAAAAACACGCCTTTGTGACTTGTTTCAAGTTTTGGCAACATCATAACACAAAAATAAATACCAAAAAAGCCCTGCATCCTGAAAGGGGATGCAGGGTCAATAATGTCAGATCAAATCAGCGGATCAATAACGATGCTGTTTGCTCTTTGCAAGAGTGCGCAGACGCAGAGAGTTCAAGCGGATAAATCCGGTTGCATCAGTCTGATCGTACACATTGTCTTCTTCAAAGGTGGAAAGATTGTCGTCATACAGGCTGTATTCAGATTTTCTGCCGACAACATGGCATGCGCCTTTGAAGAGTTTCACGCGGACATCGCCAGTGACGAATTTCTGGCTTTCTGTAATAGCTGCCTGGAGCATTTCACGTTCCGGAGCAAACCAGAAACCATTGTAGATCAAACGGGCATAAGTCGGGATGAAAGAGTCACGGAGGAACATGACTTCACGGTCCATTGTGATCTGTTCCAGACCGCGGTGTGCAGCCATCAGAATGGTTCCGGCAGGTGTTTCATAAACACCACGGGATTTCATACCCACAAAACGGTTTTCCACGATATCCACACGGCCGACAGCGTGTTTGGAACCGATTTCATTCAGCTTGCGCATAACACCGCAGGGTGTGAGTTCTTCGCCGTTGACGCTGGTTGCAAGACCTTTTTCAAAGTGGATTTCCACATATTCGGGAGTATCTTCCGCTTCGGAAAGAGGACGTGTCATCACGTGGATTTCTTCCGGACATTCAGCCCAGGGATCTTCCAGGATACCGCCTTCAAAGGAGATGTGCAACAGGTTGCGGTCCATGGAGTACGGTTTTTTCAATGTTGAGCTGACGGGGATATTGTTGACCCGTGCGTATTTGATCATTTCGGAACGGGATTTGAATGTCCAGTTGGGATCACGCCATGCAGCAATCACTTTGATGGAGGGGTCAAGTGCATAAGCTGCCAATTCAAAACGGACTTGGTCGTTACCTTTACCGGTAGCACCGTGGCAAATGGCATCAGCACCTTCCTGTTTGGCAATTTCAACAAGACGTTTACCGATCAGGGGACGTGCAATGGAAGTACCGAGAAGGTAATTGCCTTCGTAAATCGCATTTGCCTGGATCATGGGGAAGATGAAATCACGGGCAAATTCTTCGGTCAAATCTTCCACATAGCATTTGGAAGCACCGGTTTTGATTGCTTTTTCTTCCAAGCCGTTTGTTTCTTCAGCCTGTCCGACATCAGCGCAATATGCAACGATTTCTGCATTGAATGTTTCTTTTGCCCATTTGACGATCACGGAGGTATCAAGACCACCGGAATAGGCGACAACGATTTTCTTCATAGTTCTGACTCCTGTTATTATTGTATAGGAAAAAATAAATTTTCCAAAAAAAACTCTATATATTATACAATACGAATTGAAAAAATCAAATTTTAAATTATAATATTATGAAAATTTATCAAAGAAAGATGCAAAATGGACGATCAAATACTCAAAAATAAGTTGTTGGATATGGTAAAACAGTTCCGGGACTACGATTACCATGCTTACCTTTTTGTCAATTCCGCCGTCACTTACACCGTCAACAAGATCGGAAGAAATAACGCCGGTTCCAGACATGTCACAGGGCAGGAATTGATTGACGGCTCTCTCGAATTCGCGCTTGCGGAATATGACGCAATGGCTCCTCACGTGCTGCAATACTGGGGACTCCTTGCCGGTTCCGATATCGGTACCATCGTTTACCGCCTTATCGGGGAAAATATCCTTTCCGCAAGCCCGGAAGACAGACGGGAAGATTTTGATGCTCCGGGGAACGATCTGATCCGGCGGCTGAATGCGATGCTCGCACAACGTCCACGCCCCGCAATCAACCGGGATAATATCACGCCTTTGGTATAAAAGGATAACTTCTTTCAATTTTTTCTCATTCAATTTGTGTACTCATGTAGAAACGTTGATAAACTTTGAGAATTTATCATTCTTTCTCATAAAAAAATCATTTTTTCTCATCTTTTTCTCTTGTTTTTTAGTCTTAAAAGGAATATAATATCTCCACAAGATAGATGAAATTCATTTTATATTGAAAAAAATATGACACAAAAAACATGAGGAGAACATGTAAGGACGAGAAAAAGATTATATAGTAGAAACTTGATAACATTTTCGTGCATTTTTTCTCAAGAAAATATTGCATAATTCAATGTTTAAAGAACTTTCAAGCAGAATTAGGAAGAAGGGTTCGATAAAATGAACAATATTTTGAAGAAGAGTTTCATTGTTGTGAGTATTATGGCAATGGGATTTTCAGCAAAAGCTGAAAAAATTTGGTCGATTGATTTTGCAAAAGGGGATAAAACCCTGAAATTGTATAATGGAGCAAAAATCGTCACGGATAAAGGAAAAAGAGTTTTGGATTTGGGTTACAAACAACCCGGCTCAAAAGCATATGCGACCGCAGAAGTGCCGGTTGCCGATTTACGTTCCGGCTCAATCAGCTTCAAATTCCGCCCGGGATATCATTTATTGAAAAAGAGAAAATCCGGTGACACATCGGATTACCGTTGTATTCTTCAGATGCCGACCGGCAATGGTTTTATTCAGGTTGACTGGTATAACCGCTTTGGTCCGTGGCTTCATTTTTACATCAAGTCCTGTACCAATGACACAAAAAATCTGCAAACGGGGTTGCAGGCAAGAACTCCCGGTGCAAAAAAAATGAATGTTACAGCAGACACCTGGAAAGAAGTGGTTATCAACTGGACACCGAAACAAACAAAAATGTTTCTTGACGGCAAGTTGGTCGGGGAACGGATTGTCGCAGGTGTCACCCCCGCCGAATTGCTGAAAGGTATCATTTACATGGGGGCATGGGGAAAATTTGATGCCGGCGATTTACAGCTTGCTGATATTGCGATCTACAATACCGTTGAAACACCTGAAAGTATCAAAAATCAGGGGCAGCGTGTAATTGCGGTCGGCGGTCCTGGCACCCTGCTTTACGCAAATCCGCGTAAACATTATCAGGCACCGAAATTTGCAAAATCTCCGAAAATTGACGGTATTCTGGATGATGTTGAATGGAGCACAGCACCGTCTCTTACTGGTTTTGTCCGCAATACCATCGGTCGTCAGTATGCAGACAAACAGTCTATTGCTAAAATAGGCTGGGATGATCAGAACCTCTATATTGGTATCAAATATTATGAAAATAAAATGAATAACCTGCGCACATTGCAGACAAAGCATGACGGTGCAGTTTATTCTGATGATGCCTGCGAATTTATCATTGTTCCTGACAACAATGCGATCAAACAATATTATCAATTCATTGTCAATGCCATTGGAACACGTTTTGATACGCATCGCACTAATGTAAAATACAATCCGCAATGGAACGCTGCCACAAAGAAAAATAAAGATTCCTGGACGGCTGAAATCGTAATTCCATTCAAATCTCTCACAAAACAGAAAGTTGTCAATGGATCAACCATGCGTTTCAATATCTGCCGTGACCGTCAGGCTGGTAACGGGATTGACAACCTTTCTGCATCGGCAGAAATAGGCGGTGGCTTTTTACAACCGGAAGAATATGACTATCTTGATTTTGTCAATAAACTGGCAGATGTGGCAGGTTTTGAAAAAGACCTGAACAAAAACTTTGTTGAAGATACCCTGACTCTTCTCAAAAAGAAAAGTATTGAAGCGGAAAAAGACACAAATTGGGGCATTGCAATTCTCCGCAATATTGAAAAATCCGGTTCTAAAATGACAAAAGAAATCCAGGAAGCCAAAAAGCTTTCCGGGATGATTTCTGCTAAAGTCGAAGAACTTCAGCGTGTAATCAACGACAAAGAAGCAAAAGCTGAACATCTTGCAGCAAAACGCACAACACTGGATGAGCTGGATGACCTTCTCAAGATTCATTCTGACAAAATCAACGGCATTGGTTTTGGCAGCATGGATAAAGTTCCGGCAAATCTTCCAAACGGTATCAGCCGTAAAGCCCAATTCTCTTTTATCAAAGCCAATGGCATCGTCATGGCGGTCGATAACTCAACCGGTATGATTACGGGTATTTTTGACGGCAAAAACAAACGTATCAGTGCATGGAGTTTTGATATTTACAACCTTAACACAAAACGCGTCCATGCCCAATCGGATGAACGCATGGATACGGTTAAAAAGAGTTATGTTGCTGACGGAAAACTTGTTTTTGAATGTTATAACAGTGCATTGAAGCTGAATATCAAAAAAGCATATTTTCTCCCGAAAAAGTCTTCTGCTCCCGGAAGAATCGTCAGTAAAACAATCGAAGCAACCGGAAAAGTATCGGAATATACTCTTCTGAGTGTTGTATCCCGTCTCCGCTTTGATAATAACTTCCTGAAAAACGCCGTCTATCACCGCGTGATCCCTGCCGGTGTTCTCGGTGAAAAAAGAGCATTTATCAAAGCTGCAGACATCAAATACCCGGTTGCACTGAATTTCTTCTTCACCCATGCAACGCCGGCGTTGCTTACAGTCGGCAACCTTGTAGAAAAGAACGGTATCTCTCAATATTGGTATACAGCAGACGGCAATTGGGTTCTGCCTCAGGGCAGCCATGAATACCAGACGATCCTGACTTCTACAGCCTGGGATATGTCTCACTTTGTTACATTCATCGGTCCGAAAGCGGTCAAAGCGGAAATCCGTTATCACATATTCGACGGCAACCACGTTAATTTCCATTCCGAATACCGGGATTCTCCGGCACGGCTGGAAGCATTGGAAACAATTTCTCCGGTTGCACGCATTGCAAAATTCCGCCGTTATCTTCTGAACGTCGGTGTGGATGCAGCTCAATATAAAAAGCCACACAACGTAAACAAAGAAAAGTTTGAATTGCTTTATCCGCGTCTGCGTTCCAATGAATATGCTTCTCACTTCGGAATGCCGAATATGGACCGTTGGCACGGAGATTACCCGGCTGCAAACGGCAAAAAAATCCGTCTGGACTATAAACCCAATGCAAAAACGATTCCTGCAGAAGAAGTCAAAGCTATTATCGCTCAGGGAAATGCAATGTGGCCACAAGTTCAGTCCGGATGGTATCATTCTCCGCAGAATATCTGTTATCACTCCGAACAGGCAAAGGAAAAACCGTATCTGCTCATGAAAGGAAAGGATGGCAATCCCGTCCCCGGCGGCTGGAGTCCCTTCATGGGAATCGGGAATTATACAGATGAATACTGGAATCTGGTGGCAGAACGTCTCTGCAAACAGATGGATTACTTCCAGACAAAAGTCATGTATCTGGACTACTCTGTATTCGGAGCATTACCTGATTGGGGTAACGGCAGAGTGATTTACAGTATCAATCACATTAAATTTCTCCGCAAACTTTACGAAGAAGTTCACAAACGCGGCGGCTATCTGTTTACCAACGGGGTGACAACTGACGGTATTCACGATGTGACATATTATGAAGGCTGGGGCAATTTCCGTGAACCGACACGTACATGGAAGGATACTTCCGATGCCTTGCTGCTCCGTCGCCTTTATGAAAGAAAAGACGTCCGGACCATTCCCCTGTATTGGTATGGCGGCAATCAGTGGTCAGCAGCACAGAGAAATTATCGGGATTATACGAATATGATCCTTTCTCAATTGCTTGCACCGATCGAATGTTGGCACGATCCATATCATCTTCATTTCAAAGATCCCGCAACAGGGAAGACGGACTGGAAAGCTGTTTATGCTCATTCCGTACCCTATTTCGACTTCTCCTTTGAAGTTGGCTGGACCCGTCTGGCAAACGTCAATCTGCACCCGAACTGGTATTTGAACGAAACAGATACTCTCGAAGCCTACTGCTTCAAAAAGAGCGATAATTGCCACATCTTCACCGCACTCCGTCATGAAGCGGTCACAGAACCGGCAAAAACATTGACGATCACGGCAGATGCAGACAAGTTGAAACTGGACAACACAAAGAATACATTTGTCTGGCACATGCTCCCCCGTGATCCCGACAAGTACCCCCGCCGCGGCGGCAAACAGCCGGAAAACTGGGATAAATTGTTCAGCATGATCCGGTGTGAAACAATTACACCTGCAAACAATAAAGTTCAGGTCAAAATGAACAATGCGCCCTCTTTTCTGACTTATGTTTCCGTTGTGACACAAACTCCTGCAGTGTTCGTTTCTTTGGAAAATAAACCGCTTGTAACGATGCTCCCCGAATTGTTGGATAACAAACTTTCCGGCTCTCTCGCAAAAGGGGCGAAATCTTATAAGCTGACAGCGGAAACGATTCTTCCTGCGGAAATTCTTGTTTACCTGCCGGCCGGCACAAAAAATAAAGTGGCAGTCAACGGCAAACAGACAGCTTACAAGGTTGAAAAATACGGCAATATGATGTTTGGAAAAATTGCTCTTGCAAAAGGAAAATCTGATATTACCGTAAAATAACACAAAAGTCCTGCAAATCCGCCCTTTTACGGTAAAAGGGTGGATTTCTGCAAGATTTAAAAGAAATATAACATGCATCAGCGTGTTATTTCAGGTAAATATAAATCAACTCAGGTAATGTCAAAGGAAATATGAAAAATTGAAAACTAAAGAGTGCGAACGGGAAGTACATCCGAACCCGTCCGCAGTCAAGCCGAAAATCGGCATAATCGGTCGCATTAATGCTCCCTTTTATTCCGTTTTAGGCTGTGAC
>JAFVSW010000171.1 GCA_017503545.1 Lentisphaeria bacterium
CATTGCATTGGCGAATATGTCATTCCGTGCCGGAACGCCATATCCGTCAATGCCGGTCTTGGTCAATGTCGTTCGACGTCTTATCCCCAGGGTTACGCTCCGCTCCACCCTGGGCTGTCTGACTCTTGCCGCCCCATCCGGGGCTTGTTTTACGACAAACCTGTGTTTTATCCGCATATTGAATTTTGTGTCAATATTCTATAACAACCCGGAATAATTTTGTAATCCACAGACAAATCAAGAGTTGGCGTCAAAGGTTCCGTACTGGATTTTGATTCTTCTCAACTTTTCAGAACGAGATCGTTTTCTATTGTTCCTTTTGGAATGTTTTATGGGATATTTGTAAAAAAATCCAAAAACGGAAAATCTGCTTTTTTTCCCTTTTTCTTCTTCGCTGATTTGATATTCCGGTTGTACAGGGTATATTACATAAATAACATGATACTTGAAAGGTGTTTTCTTATGCAGGATTCTACAAAATTTCTTTTTATCGGCGATTCCATAACGGATGGTGCATGGGCAAGAAATTGTGACCCGAATCACATCCTCGGACATGGTTTTGTCTTTTATGCTGCTGCTACATTATCGGTCGAATATGCTCCCCAACGCCCGAAATTTTACAACCGGGGCGTCAGCGGTCAATCTTCCTGGCTGATCCGGAAACGCTGGCAGGAAGATGCGTTGGATATTGCCCCGGATGTTCTTACCATTCTTTGCGGGGTCAACGATACGCTCCGTAAAACGCCGGTGGAACCGCCGGTCAATGCCGATCAGGAGGAACTTGACCATTGTGATGTTGCCGGATATGAAGAAAATCTGCGGTATATGATCGAATCTTCCCGCGCACAAAATCCGGATTTGAAACTGATTCTCGGTGTGCCGTTCTATTACGTTGTGGAAGATTTTGATACCCGTTTTTCTTCGGAAGGCGACAAAAAAGAACAGCGGTTTACCCGTCAGATCCGCAATATCTTTCAGAAGAATTCAGAACGTCGTTTATCGGAAATTGCGGAACGGCAGGCCGTCGTGCGCCGCCTTGCCGGAGAATATGGTGCCGTTCTGTTGGATATCCCCGCATTGTTTGAAAAAGCATTCTCCCTTGCCCCACGGTCTTATTGGACTTGGGATGGAGTTCATCCGACATTCCCCATGCATGGCATGATTGCACAGGAATGGTTGAACCTGTATCGCTTGAATTTTGCGTGACAACTGTTTTATAACTCTGACAATAAAATAACCGGAATATCCATGTCAACATTCAAAATCAGCAATAAAAAAGCCTTTGCTTATACAACAGACAGTTCTCTGCTGCGCCATGTACAGGCGGGAAACGACATTGCCTGGGATACTTTTTATCAGAAGTATTCCGGCATGATCTATTCCATCGGGCAGCAGAGACAGTTGACCGCGGAGGAATGTGATGACCTGATGATCAATGTCATGACCATTTTCTGGCAGAAAATGGATGACTTTATTTATGATCGCAATAAAGGAAAATTCCGCAGTTATCTGGGCAAAATCGCCAATTATTGTGCAATACAACTCTTCACACGGAGGAGAGAAATGCACACCGTCCCATTTGAACACAATGCGGATTACCCCGCAGAAGTGGATGATATATTGATGGAGGAATGGAAAGATTATCTCCTCAGTAAAGCATTGGAAGTGTTACGCAATGAACTTGATACCGAAATCTATCAGGTCTTTTATATGTCATTCATCCAGAAATGCCCCGTAGAGGAAATCGCCGCGGTAACAAGAAAAACGCCGAACAATATTTACGTGATCCGTACACGATGCCTCGCAAAATTGGGAAAATTAATCCGTAAATTCCGTCAGTTGGATGAAGAAATGCTTTCCCGCCATTCACACAAAAATAAATCGGAATATTGACTGTTATAAAATTTCCCGTTCTTCAACGTGATAAAGTTCCGGTTCTTTGTCGGAATTACCATACTTTTTTCCATCGGCAGATTTTCTTTGATTTCCTGCCCCGTCAACCAATACCAACTGTCCCATTTTGCATAGCCGCCCAACAAAATACGTTCGGAACTGTAATCCGCGACTTTCTTTATGACAGCATCCCGGATTTCCGGCGTTTCCAGACAGGCAAGCTGACCGCCCAGCAATTCACAGAAACGTTTTGCCGTATACCATGCCATGGAAGATTTCACCAGCAGATAACGCCGGCTGCCAACGGTAAAACGCAAGGCTTCCAACGGTAATTTCTTATTTTCAAGCAACGGTTTCTTGCGCTGCGGATACGTTTTTTCATCCCATTCACACAGGAAGATCCCGGATCGCGTGGCGGCAAACTGCGGTTTCCACCGATTCATGACCAAAGTCAGATAATCCGCATTTTCAAACCGGGTTTTCAAATATTTTTTTCCAAAAGCGATTTCTTTGCCGCTGCTGAGCCAATGCCATTTACCATCGGTTTTTCTCCCCCCGACAAAACAGGGCCACCCCTTACCTGCCAACGGCATCCCCTTGAGAATTGCCTGTAATAATTCCGGACTGTCCGGTTCCGCAAGCCGACCGCCCAGCAATCGGCAAAGCTGTTCCGCGCGATTCCAGTCAAAACAGCCGTAATTTTCCCCGACCAGTTCAAATACTCTGCCATGGGAACGCATTTGCGTGGCACCACCAAGAAAAAAGTTCTTCTCAAAATAACTGATATCGCCCGGTGCGACCACTACCCGGAATCCCGTATCATATGGAATATTCTGGTATTTCTGATACTCAATACGACCATAACAGGCTTTTTCCGCCGTCCGGAATGAGCCGCCGCGGATAATGACCGCATGCTGCATTCCGGGCGGTTCCAACGGCGCAACAACCTCATACACATTGCCGTAAATATCGTTCAGCCCAAGTTTGTTCGGCTGTTTGGTTCCACCGGGATAAGTACGGTTGTTTGCGTTATCCTTGATTACCGCACGTTGTGCAAATGGAATACGGTCTTTCCCCAGCCAGGCATTTTTTGCCGCATATTCCCATTCCGCTTCAGTCGGAGGACGGACAATATACCCCGGCGGTAATGTATTATAAGATTGCAAAACCCTTGTTACACTGTAGCAATAATACAAAATATCATTCCACAACACCCGTTCCACCGGTGTGCCGGCATGGGGTGAATGTTGCGGAGAAACTCCCACCATTTGAGAAAAATAGGAACTGGGCACTTCATCCTTTGCAATCCAGAAATGATACGGGATCGGCACCAATTTTTTGTTATGATCCAATTCCACTGCACCGGGCGGAACAAAAACCATACGGTAATTATAATTCTGTAAATTTTCCCATTCCCCACTGCAGCGCGGACCATTCCAATCCGCATACAGCGCATTTTCAAACTTTTTCAGGGATCCCTCATACTTCTTACGATGAGATTCCGGCAGATAACCGTACAATGGCGTGGTAAGATATCCCCTGGCTTTTCCGGCAAACGCAAAATCTGCCTGAAACCCTTTACTTTTTTCCGGAATCGCAGGCAGCAGACGGATCGCTGCCGATTCCAATTGTTTTTCCAATTGATTTTTAAGTTTCACCGCTTTCTTCCAGTTCCCGGACTGCTCCGCCTCCCCTAATGCTTTATCGTTCGCAAGATATGTGTTCAATTCTTCCGGCAGCATGGTCTTCAATTGAAAAGCGATCAACTCATGACGGTCTTTGTTGATGGAACGGAAATTGATCACACGCAGCTGCATTGTCGCTCGTTTCAAATCCTGCTGTTTCTTGTAATACTTATTCCCGCAATACCATGTGATCACAAGCAAAAGAAGAATAACCGGAATACTCACAAGCAAACGATACCGTTCCCGGTTCAGTGCCTTCCAATCCAGAAATGCTTTGTATTTCTTTTCCAACAGGGTGGGCGACTTCAATTTCTCCGGCAGATTTTTCAGAATCTCATCCACCGTACTGAACCGTTTGGAGGGATTACTGTTGCACATCCGGGAAAGAATGGGGAACAATTGACGGCGCACTTCAATCCCCATTTCTGACGGCAAATGCGGGTATTCCTCCGGCGGATATCCCGTGACCATACAATAAAACACTTTCCCGATCGCATAAAAATCGCTTTTAATGTCCGCCGGCTGTACCCGTTCTATAATCTCCGGCGGAATAAAACCGGGTGTCCCTGCCAGTGATACCTGGGAATCCGCTTCTACCACCAGACCCGGATCGCTGAGTTTTGCCACACCATTGACAAAAATAATATTGTCCGGTTTGATATCACGATGCACCAGTTTGGCATTCTGTAAGGCGGTAAGACCGTGAAGCAATTCCCGGATGATACGGATTGCTTCTTCCGGTGTGAACCGTTTCCCCTGCCGGAGCATATTCCCCAACGTGGCGGGGCAATATTCGGTTCCATCCGTATTCAAATTATCGGCGGCTTCCATCATATAGAAAAATCCGTCTTCCATTTCGCCGATATGGGAGATCTGCAACAGATTGGAATGAGTCCCGGACACCCGCATATAGTAACGGACACCCTGTATTTCCCGGTTGGAATGACCATCCGTGGTTACGAGTTTGACAATGATCTTCTGGTTGATGGCATTCTCGGCAAGGTACACGACACCATAGGCACCTCTGCCGCACCGATGCAGTATTTTACATCCGGAAAACACATCTCCGACTTTTAACGTTTCAGCCATAATCTACCCTGTTGCATATGATCTCATTTAATCTATCACTGTTTTTGAAAAATACAAGATTGTATTTGATACTTCCTGTCACTTCACTCCATCAAACCATACCGGTACAATATGCGCACTTCAGCAGAACTCAATGGTCTGTTATAGATAGCCACATTGCGGATACTGCCCATAAAACAATGATTTGTATCGTTCAAACGGGTTCCGATCATCAATTTGGTTCCAGTCGTATTCAGTTTTACTTTATCTTTCTTCTGCAGCGTTCCATTCAAATAAGATGTACGGTATACCCCGTCATAAACAACTGCAAAATGATACCATTGATTCAACTCGATCTTACCATCACTGATGTAAGCTCCTGTTTTTCCTCCCCAGGGACAGCATAGAGATTTGCCGCGATTCGTTTCAACACAAAAATACTTGCCAAAGTTTTTGGTCCCGTAACATAACATGGCATTGCCCCCATCATGCGTGTTATAACCTTTACAATAAAACCAGAAACTCACCGTGCGCGGTGCGTTTTGGGCAAGTGGCTTCCAATCGTAGGTAATCCCTTGCGATGGCTTCCCTTTGAACTGAATTCCGGAAATTCCATTATTACTTCCGAAGACCTGTTTTTCCGAATGTTTCAATTTCCCGCCGCTTGCGTTTAAATTGTCTTTCAATTTCGCAAAGAAAACCAGATTGCGGATACGCGGTTCCACACAGGTTTCCGTATTAGGTAAACCAAATGGTAATTGATCAAGCGGGAGAGCATTGATACTTCTCAACTGCGTTTCCTTAGCAAGCCGCAAAGCGCGTTGTTTTTCCAGGTATTCTTTCATTGCAATCTGATATGCTTTTTCCAGATTACTGAAAACCTTTTCCGCTTCAAGCCTGGCATTTCTAACATCTTGTACCATTTGCCGAAACTCTTCCGCTTTGAAAATCTTCTTTTCCTTCTCATTATAATTTGCAATAGAAACATCCCGCAGACCATCTTTTTTGTACTCAATGAAAAGCGGAAGCTGTTCTCTTTTATGCACAGGAAGGACAAAAATATTTCCCCCTTTTGTAACCGCTACTGCGAGCCATTTGCCCGGTTGGATATTCTGGAACGCACGGTTAAATTGATAAAATTCCTTATCTGCCGTGTCTGTCATCAGTTTTGCCCCGGCCTTCGATGCGGCAGCAATATATTCCGGCAATTTCAATCGGGCTGCCTCTGCTTCTTTTTTCAGTTTCATTGCATGAGCAAGGGCATATTGGTCAAACGTTTTTTCATCTTCATTGCCACGACTTTTTTTAATGATTTCCTGTGCGATCACAATATAGGCTGAAACGGATGTTTTACTCTTTTGCAGCAAATTGATTTTTGCTTCAAAATCTTTATCATAACGGAACAGAATAAAACGGCTGGCTGGCAAATCCGTCTTTTTTACCGTAAGATAAATGCTCTGTTCACGATTCTGTTTCAAATCCTGATCAAATTTTTCCTGCATCCGTTTCTTTTCTTCTTTACGACGTTTGATTTCCTGTAGACGCGCTTCTTCTGCCTTCTTACGCGCTTCTTCACGACGTTTGATTTCCTGCAGACGCGCTTCTTCTTTCTGCTTGATTTGATTTTCTGCTTCAGAAATCAATTTTTTCGCTTCGCTTTGATCCGCTTTCGGATAAATACTTAATGCGGTATTGAGTTGTTCGATCCGTTTTTTTAAATCGGGTTCCGCTTTCGCTACATCGATAGATACCATCATAGACTCATTTTGTTCTTTCACTTCAAGCCAATAGGTAATCCCGCGATATGCAAGATAAGAGCCGCTGCCAAGCAGAATTACAAGAAAAATAATCAAAATAGGCAAACGCAATTTCTTTTTCTTTTGCGGTGTATCCGGTATCGCTTCCGGTTCAGCTTCTTTCCCTGCGGGGTTTGCTGCAATCGCAGGTTGCGGTTTCAGTGCCGGGGTCGCAGAAACCGGAGTCGGTTGGAGTTTCGGGACAGGTTTCGCTGCAATTGCCGGTTGCGGTTTCAGTGCCGGGGTCGCAGAAACAGGGGTCGGTTGGAGTTTCGGTGCCGGTTTCGCTGCAATCGCAGGTTGCGGCTTCAGAACCGGTTTTGCGATCATCGGAGTTACTTGCGGTTGGGGAATATCAATTTCTTTGGAACAGAAAGGACAATCCGTCTTCATTCCCGCATATTGAGGCTCCGCCTCTAATGTATTGCCACATTCCGGGCATTTGAACGAAAATCTACTCATAGGTCATTTCTCTATTTATACAATTCTTTTTATTGTTGTCAATGCGTATATTACATTTCATGTTTCGGGACACTCAATTCCCATTGATTTTCACTCTCTCCCGGAATATATTTCATATACCAGAAGTGTGGAGGACGATTCGTAAGTTCAACTACTGCGACAAGCAGTACCGGAGTTTGTATATTGTCAAGTGAGCAAACGTTACTTGTCACATTCCAACGTTGAGCTTGAGAATTTTGAGTTATTTTCGGAAGTAAATTATTGACTTTATCATACGCCTTATCTTGGAGGTCCATGTAACGCGAGTATGCCATCAGCGATGAAGTTGATGAGCTATCATGTTCCATAAGAGCAAGCTTCATTTTGGCTTGGCTTGTATCTGCATTTACTTTGTTGCTGTAGTAATCCGAACGTGCAGACCAAATTTCCCGTGCCGCATCATAATTTGACTTTGACGCAGGTAATAAATACAATTTCCACTGATATCCTCTGTTGACATATTTCCTGATAACCAACTGTCCACCATCGCCGGTCGTCACCCGGATATCTTTGATTGCCCGTATCTGCCTCTGCCGTTCCTGTTCCTGTCTGATACTCTCAAGATATTTATCTTTTAGCTCCAATGCCCGTTTTTTATTGAGTGCAAGATGGACATTTTCAGCAGAAAGATATTGGTTCAGGATCTTTACACCTTCCTCCGAGGTGGATGCGTCCCCTGCTTTTTTGATTCCTTCTTCCAATTGGGAAGTCGCCTGAAGAATTTTATCTGCAAGTTGCCAGTCAATATTGGCTGCAGGCTGAAACAGTTTCTGCAGCATGGTTTCTTTTTCCTGTACCGTTGCCGCGGCAAGGTACATACATTGTAAAAACAGCAGAATACAGACAGAAAACGTACACTGTCTGGTTAAAGACATGCTCCGTAAATTATACATCGGTCTATCACCTTTCCTGATTAAAATTAACGATCTGATTTATTGTTCTATGAAAAATAAAAATATCTTATAATTATTTTCAGAAAAAATCATAAAATCTTACAAATATTTTTATTTTTTTGTTTTTTTTATTTCATACACGACTCGCCGGTAAAAAATGAAGAGCAATAAATGAGGTTCTTCGACGGTTTGTACCACAATTATGCTCAAAAATATATAATAAACAAATACAGAATGTAGAATCGACCTGTTTTACACGTAAAATAAGTATAAGCCTTAACGTCCAGACAAACTTGGATTTGCCGATAGACAAGCCCCGAATGGGGCGGCAAGAGTCAGACAGCTCCGTCTTCATTTCATTACGCCGTGACAAGCCAGGGTGAAGCGCAGCGTAACCCTGGGGACAACAGTGCCAGACAGCGAACC
>JAFVSW010000172.1 GCA_017503545.1 Lentisphaeria bacterium
GCTGCGCAACTCACTCTGTGTATCTTGCCCGTACCGCCCGGCTTCGGGGTGCTGCGCAACTCACTCTGTGTATCTTGCCCGTACCGCCCGGCTTCGGGGTGCTTCACACCTCTACGCCGTGGCAGGCTTCACTTTGGCTTCGCCAATTTCCGCTCCGGTCTGCGCCAATGGCTTGCCCGGGCGTAAAAAAGGCAACCAAATTTCTTTGGTTGCCTTTGTGAAGCCTGGTGGACGCTACAAGACTCGAACTTGTGACCTCATCCGTGTGAAGGATGCGTTCTAACCAACTGAACTAAGCGTCCATTTTTTATTGTTTTGTTAATATACATGCTTAACATAAAAAATCAAGGGTAAAAAATAAAAATTTTGAAAAAAAGCGAAAAATAACTGTATTTTATTTTGCAAAAAATGTTTTTGGATAGTATATTAAATAAAAATATGAGGTGAATTAAATATGAAACGTTGTATATTACTTTTTTTTGCCGGATTGCTTCTTGCCGGTTGCTCAAGCGAAATATCTGTAATCGAAGCGGAACGACATGAATATTTTTCCATTGAGGCAATCAAAGGCGGACATGGACTTCTGCCTTCCAGTTCCAATATTCTGGCAAACTATTTGCTGTTGGAAGATTATGAAAATAATCCGGAACAGTTGTTAATGAAAATGCGTTCCATATTCGTCCGGGAACCCCGGAGCGAATATCTTGCCGTACTGGCTGATGCCTCATTAAATTTCGGCTATCGGTATTCGTCCAAAAATCCGGAATTGGCATCCCGTTATTTTCTTTCCGCAGCCGTATTCAGTTATGCGTATTTATCCTATCTTGATCATCCGGAAGAAGAACCTTACAGTGCGGACCGGGTACAAATCATCCAGATATACAATCAGGCAGTTTCCGAATTTTTTGATTTTCTGAGCAAACGCAATCTGACCCGCAGCAACAGTTATACATTATCCAGTGCCCTGGATGCCCGTATAACGTTCCGTCCGGTGGAATATAAATTACCATTAAAACAAACGGAATACGAATCCTTTCTTCTTTGCTCCAATTACCAGACAAAGAATCTGACCCATAACAGCCGTCATTTCGGGATCGGTGCGCCATTGATTTGCGAACTGGTCAGTAAAGGTGATGTGCAATATGCAAAAGATCAAATGCTTCCGGCTACACTGGTCATTCATTTCAAATTCAGTACCGATTTCAGTAAGGTAGATGCACATTTGCAATATATTGACCCGCGTAATACCGAATATGTTCAGATCGGGAAACATAAGATCCCACTTTCCATGGATTTTTCCACTCCGGCAGCCTATATGGCAAAACGCCCCCTGCCCTTTGGCATCCTGGGCTATATGCTGTATCCGGAACGGACAAAAGTCATGCAGGGATTATATCAATTTGAACCGTTCAATGAAAACCGGATCCCGGTTGTTCTGGTACATGGGTTGATGTCCAACACCCGTACCTGGATCCAAATGTTGAACACCTTGCAGCATGACCCGATTATCCGGAAACATTATCAGTTCTGGGGCTTCTCATATTCCAGCGGCAACCCCATCCTGTTTTCGGCAAAGATGTTGCGGACAGCATTGGCAAACAAACGGGCGGAATTGATCAAAGAAGGCAAATCCGTGGAAAATTTTGACCGGATGGTTTTAGTTGGACATTCCATGGGCGGCTTGTTGAGTAAAACAACGATTATGGATACAAACGGCCGTTTACTGGATGGAATCGCAACAAAGATTCCGGAAATCAACAAACTGACCCCGGAACAAAGAAAAATCATAGGCAACAAAGGACTTGATTTCAAGCATCTTCCTTTTGTAAAACGGGTTATATTCATTGCGGTGCCACATGGGGGTTCCGGTTTTGCCACTTCATTTATCGGCAGACTGGGCAGTGCGTTGATTCAACTCCCCCGGGATGCTCTGGCGGATTTGAATAAAATGATCAAAGATGTGTTCGCAAAAGAAAAACCGACGATTGCAACAGGAATCGATAATCTGGCACCCGATAGCATTGCGCTTCTTGCATTGAAAAAAATACCCTTTGTTAAAGGTATCCCCTATCATTCCATTATCGGCAATCAAGAGGCTGCCGGAGTCCCTGCCGGAAGCGATGGTATCGTACCATATACAAGCAGTCATCTTGACGGTGTTACCAGTGAACTTGTTGTAAAATCCGGACACAGTGCGCAGCAGAATCCATTGGGGATTCAGGAGGTACGCCGTATTCTTCTGGAACACCTCAGTCAATATAAAAATGTAAAGGCGGATTTAAAATCGCTGATTCACACTGCTAACGGGACAAAAAAGAATGAAAGAAAATAAAAATACCTCTTTGCGTTATATTTTCCGTAATTATTTTTCACCGGGTGAATGTTTCTTCCGTTATCAGGCGGGAACCGGCAGTAAAGGAACGGTCATATTGATCCACGGGTGGGGCATCCGGGCATTTGCCATGACGCGCATGGCTGTCTTTCTTCAGCGGCAGGGATACCATGTACTGAATTATGATTACCCGACATCCAAACGGTCGATCCGGGAACATGCTGCCATTTTCCTGCACCTCTATCGCAAAGAACATCTTTCCGGCAAACTCCACTTTATCACACACAGCATGGGCGGTCTTGTTTTGCGCCGGGCATTGGCGGCTATGACGGCGGACGAACGGCAGCGGATTTCCTCCATTGTCATGCTCGGTCCGCCGAACCGGGGCAGCAAATTGGCATATTTCAGCAAATTGCCCCTTTTCCATATTTTCAACCGGTCCCTGGGGGATATGATTCCCGGCAACCGGGAACTGGCGATACCGATACCGGATGGCGGACTGCCTCCCATCGGGATTATAGCAGGCACAAATGACGGCAAGGTCTCTTATCATTCCACGGCATTACCCAACCGGCTGAGTTTTGACCGGATAACGGTAAAATGTGATCATCCGGGATTGCGTGATCCCTTGAAAACCGGCAGATACATTTTACGTTATCTGCGTTATACCACATTTCAGCGTTAAAAAAACATCAAAAATTTTTATAAAAAAACTTGCATTATCAAAATGTAAGGTTATATTTTGTTTTGTCGGAATAAACATGCACACTATACATGTATAGTCATTTAAAAAAATTAATAATGTTTTTTGAGGTTAAAATGCCGGACGACACTCTCAAGATACCGGAATTCTTACGCAATTCAGTAATGTATCAGGTCTTTTTACGCGCCTTTACTCCAGGCGGAACATTACGTTCTGCCGCGGATATGATCCCGCACCTGCACCGGTTGGGCGTGGATATTCTTTATATCAGCCCCATCACCGAAGCGGATAACGATATGCGGCAAGAATTCTGGAGTGTCAGACAACGCAAAAGCGGTCTGGGGAATCCGCGCAGTCCCTACCGGGTCAAAGATTATTGGAAGATCGATCCGGAATATGGAACGGAAGAAGATTTGAAATATTTTGTCAATGAGGCACACCGTCTCGGCATGAAAGTTTTGCTGGATGTGGTGTATTATCATTGCGGTCCCTGTGCAAAACTCATTACGGAACATCCGGATTTTGTAACGCGGGATGAGAATGGCAATGTCAAAAGCGGCGAATGGTGTTTCCCCGCCTTAAACTTTGAAAATCCGGAATTACGGGAATATCTCCACAAAAATCTGGAATATTTTGTCCGGGAGTTTGATGTGGATGGATACCGTTGTGATGTCTCCGACATGGTTCCCATTGATTTCTGGGAAACCGGCCGCCGCAGATTGGAAAAAATCAAACCTTCTGTGATCATGCTTGCCGAAGGTTCCGCAAAAGTCAATCAGAATCGGGCATTCGATTTCAGTTATACCTTTTCCTGGCGGCAGTTGTATGATGTGGTTTCCGGTGAATCCGCAACCCGTATGCCCGTCTTGTGGCAGGAATATTATGACAGTCTGCTGCCTGAAACTTTAGTTGCCCGCTACACGGAACACCATGATCTTGCCAATGACCGCGGCCCAAACCGTCCGGAACGGTTGCTGGGACCGGATGCACATAATGTCATGCTGTTCATCAACCTCTGTCTGGATGGGATTCCGTTTATTTACAACGGACAGGAAATTGCGGACACAGCCATGCACAGCATCTGGGCGAATCGGGATCATGGTGCCAACATGATCATTGACTGGTCAAGAGCGATGACGGAAACCGGCAGAATGCGTTTTGCTTTATTACAGCGTTTGATAGCCCTTCGCCATACAAATCCGGCATTGACACAGGGCAAAGTAAACTGGCTGAAACACAATCAGGAAGATCATGTCCTTATTTTCACCCGGACAATCGAAAACGGACAACGCTTGCTGATCGCGGCAAACTGTCATGACACCCCGGTACAAGTCAATCTTTCCGGAGAGTTTGCAAAGATAAACGATCCGTTGTTTGAACATAATACTGCAAGCGAATGGAAAAACGGGACACTCCATCTCTGTTTACAACCATTCGGCTTCACACTGATGGAATATTAAGAGGGATATAATATATGATTGAATCAGGAAACAATAACCCCGGCATCATGGAATTGGATACCGTTTACGGAGAAATGGTGCGGGAACTGGAAAACAATATCCGCAATGGAACCTATGTTCCGGGGAAACCATTGCCGTCAGAAAATCTGCTGGCGGAACAGTACCGGATCAGCCGGACATCTGTCCGTCTCGGTTTGCGTTATCTGGAAGAAGCGGGGATCGTAGTAAAACGGCCGGGTAAAGGTTCCTTTGTGCGGAATTTGGAAGAAACCGATTCCCAGGCAGAAAAAATCTACACCGTGGGCTTGAATTTTGATGCTTCCAAAGTGGATTATACCGGATGGTATGAAGCCAAGATCATGCAATATCTGCTTCAGCTTAGCAAAAAAGAAAGTCTGCGTTTGAGTATCATGGATGAAAATACACTCACAATTGGTACACAACCGGCTGCCGATGGCGTAATCCTGCTGATGTACGACGGAACTTTTTATGATTTGCAACGTTACATCAATAACGGGATCGATTTTATTCTGTTCAACCGTATCGTTTCCGACGAACATATTCCCTATGTGGCGGTCAATTACCGGTATGAATCGGAAGAAGCCATACGCTTTTTGCGGAGACGGGGACACCGCAGGATCTCAACATTCACCACATACGAAAATTTGCAGATCGACACCTTACGCCAAAACGGATACCTCTATGCCATGGGAATGACCGAATTTGATCCGGAGCTGACCTGTTATGTTCATGCCAGGAGAGAAACCGGATATTACGTACAGGTCGTGGAGGAATTTCTCCGGAACAACGGGGGACAGTTCACAGCCATGTTCGTACCCAACGGCGGTTATGCACTCCCGATCTTTCTTGCCTGTATCCGTTTGGGGATCCGGGTCCCGGAGGATTTGGAATTGCTCTTTTTTGACGATATTGCACACCTGTATCAAGCCTACAAAATTCCGTTCCATTATGTCAAAATGCCGTTGGAGCAAATGACACAGGATGCCTTACAATATTTACTGGATAAATCAAAGAATCCACAAACTCCGGTTCTGAAACGTTTGTACAGCGTAGAAATTTTACAGAAAGGAATGAAATAATGTCTGATCTTCTTAAATTTACCCCCGGCGTCCCTGCCCTCTCCGGCGATGTACCGGCAGCAGTTTCTCTTTTTGTATCCAAATTAAATTGGAATATTCCAGTCAATTTCTGCAAAAAAGCCGTAGACGGAATAACGGAGGAAGGATATGAACTGACACTGAATCAAACCGGTGCCGCCATCCAATCTTCCACGGATCGCGGTTTGTTTTACGGATTTCAAACACTGCTCCGGAAATGTATCGGACCGGAAATCGAATCCTGTTCCATCAAAGAGTCCCCGTGTGCGGAAAAGCGCGGTTTGAAATTGTATCTTCCCGCCCCGGATGAAAATGGAGTACAGGAATTCAAAAGAATCGTGGATTTTGCGGCATTCTGCAAATGCAACTTTATTATGCTGGAACTGGGCGGTGCTTTGGAATTCAAAAAACATCCGGAAGTCAATGAAGGCTATGTAAAATACGCCGCAGACATGTGTGAATATCCGGAAAAACCCCTTGAGGTCCAACACAATTTCCCCTGGCGTAAAAATTCCATCCATACGGAAAACGGCGGTGGAAATATCGTTTCCCAGAAACAATTTATGGAATTTGTGGAATATTGCCGGGAACGATACATGGAAGTCATCCCGGAAATGCCATCCCTTTCCCATTGCGATTATCTGTTGGTGAATCATCCGGAATTTGCAGAACGGCAGGACGATCCATACCCGGATACCTGTTGTCCCCTCCACCCGGAATATCATCGGATCTATAACGAACTGCTGGACGAGGTGATCGACTTGATGCACCCGGCAATGCTCCATATCGGACACGATGAATATTACACAACAGGCTTATGCCCCCGTTGTAAAGGCAAATCCGCACCGGAATTGTATGCAAATGACATCGACCGGATTGCCGCATATCTGGAATCCAAAGGCGTAAAATGTGCCATCTGGGGTGAAAAATTATTGAATTCCCATTGGCGGAATGGAGAAGCTATCGGCGGTGCCGAGTTGACGGAACCGGCAAAATATGAACCGGTCCCTGCCTTGTACCCCAGTGCCGATTTGCTCAAGTGCAAGCCGGAAGTGTTCCATTGGTATTGGAATGTGGATCGGGATTTGGAAAAAGTTTATGAAAATCATGGCTTTGATTACCTGCTTGCCAACTTTACCCCCGCACGGTGCAAGGACTGGACACGGCGGATCCATGCCCCCCATGCAAAAGGCATTTGTATTTCCAACTGGGGGACCACTTCCATGCGCACATTACAACGGAACGGGGTGTTGTACGATCTGCTGTACGGATCCATGCTGGTGTGGGATCATGACATCCGGGAAGATGATTTCCCTGCGATCGACAGCAAAGTATTCCGCTGCATGTATCAATATTATGCCGTCTTGAATCAAGTGGATGGGATGAAAGAATTGACTGTGACCCACACCGTTTCCACATCCATTCAATTCAAATATTTCTTTGATGGATACCTGTTGGATGAACAGAAATATTATTTGGGCGATCATGTATTCCGGGCAGTGGATACCGGGAAATTCTATCGCTGTCCGGTCATATTCGGTACCAACATTTCCAATTCTGTATTGGATCCCATCCGTGGAGATGAACCGGATAACATACAGGATGCGTATACACTCAATCTGCAATACACGGAAATTTCCGGCGAAACATTGCCGGAACGGGATGCGGACGGCACATGGTGGTATCGCTGCCGGTACCATCTGCCCGCAGATTGCGGCGAATTGGAATATGTACGGTTTGAAACAGCAAACGAACTTGTCCCGAATGTAAAAGTAAGAGATTTTCAATAAAAACAACAAAGGAACAAACTATGAAATCATTTCATTGGCAACTCCGGAAAACAAAAAATTTGACGAATGAATGTTCATCCGCAGACTTGCGGATGAAGCGGTACCGCTTCACTTTGATTGAACTGCTTGTCGTCATCGCAATCATCGCCGTACTTGCATCCATGCTGTTACCGGCATTGGGCAGAACAAAAGAAGTTTCTAAAAATGCCAGCTGCAAAAACAATCTGAAGCAGCAGGGATTTTATGACTTCCAGTATTCCGATACTTACGGCGGATATGTTATGCCCGCACAGTGGTATCAATCAGGACACACGTATGCAAATAACTACATTTATAAGACTTATTTCAACAAGAACGCCAGAGATATTATGGGCGCAAATACCACCACTATGAAGCAGATGCCAATCTTTGTCTGCCCGACCGAAACAACTCCCTGGGGCGGTTACGGCGATTATAAATTCCAATATACCCATTACGGACGCAATTACAATACAGGCAGCTTAAAACCCGGTGATGATCAGACAAAAAATCCGCCCATCAAGCAGGGACGACTCGTCAAGCCGTCTGTATTTAAGACAAACTGGGACAGCGGTCGCTTGGCTTCTTACTCAATCCAGTATAAAAGCAACGGTCAATCCGGACAACGTCATAACGGGGGAAAAGTAATAGGTCATACAACATCTACAAAAGATTACAGAGGCGGCTCTTCCAATATCGGCTACTATGATGGTCATGTGGATAAAATTGATAAACCGGATACTGTACTCAAAGATGGTGCCCCATCCCCCGGCAGTATCAATGAAGGTAGAAAATAATGAAATTGCGCCTTGTCTTCCTGACTGCGGTGATTGCAGGAACTGTTTTCGCGGATGACTTTACCATCCCGGACACCTTGTTCCCAATCCCCGAAAAACGCTCCTTTGATCCGGAAATCATCAAGAAAGCGGAACCCTATCTGAAAAGAACGCCGGAACAACTGGCGGCTCTTGTTCCGCAGGAATCCCCCGGTCCGGTGCTGGTGGAAACGAAAATCTACATGGGATCCGGATTGACCGGGCGTTGTCCGTTCTGCGGTTCTCCCGGACAATGGTTCAAGTATGACCCGATCAACGATCCGGACCGGATTTACTGCGCCAAGACAGGCAAGGATTTGATGTCCTTCCCCATTCACGGGGAAGACACGCTGGTAAACTACGCAGGGAAGAAATACAAACGCAAATATCATCTGACTTCTGCCATCAAATCCGGACATATCCCCGGCAAATTGAAAGCCTATCCGGAAAATTATCTGGCACGGGAACGGATTTCGGTCCTTTGCGGCGGCACCTGGCGCGGCGGGATCGTCTCCCATCTGGCGGATGCTTATTATGCCACCGGCGATGAAAAATATGCAACCCGTGCCATTGCCATTCTGGAAGCATTTGCAAAAGTGTTGCCCCATTACCCCTGGCGCGGACATTTCAATATCAAAGCGCAACCTCTTTCTGAATTTAAAGAAAAGATCAAAAAGCACGATTCCGGTTATCACGGTTGGCATGGTCCCGCCCGACTTGGTGCAGCATTGACCATGTTCCGTACACCGATAGAAGCGGAATATGTTAATCATCTGGCACGATCTTTCATGAAACTGGAACCCTCAAAATCCTGGAACGGCAGAAAAGAATTCATCCGGAAAAATCTGTTCAAAGAAGCCAGTCTGCTGTTCTACGCTTATGGCGCAAAACAATGTATGTACAATGCCATCGGTCAATATGTTCCCGCATTGAACAGTCTCGGGATCATCCTGAAAGACCGTTACCTTTACGGCGGATTCCTCAAGATTGTGGAAGATTTTCTCTATAATGAAAACTTTTATGACGGCATCAGCACCGAAGGCAGTGTTTCTTATGCCAGTATGGTCGGCGGAATGTGGGGTATTTTACGCGATTCCGGACTTGCATCCAATAAAGAATATCTGAAGAAAAATCCTTTCCTCAAATATGCCGGTAAAACAAAAGCAAGAATGCAGCTCCTCCGCGGCGGTCACTCCGTCCACGGCGACTATCACCCGACACAATACATGATCACCAATCCGACTCCGAAAGAAAAAATCCCAGGGGAAGAATTCGGCGGGTTCGGCATTTCTCTCATCCGTGCCGGATCTCCTGATAAACGGATGGAACTGCTGTTCCATCACGACCGCATCACCGGTCACGGGCATGACGATATGTTGAGCATCCAGCTGTTCTACCGCGGCATCCCCCTGCTGGAACATTTCGGCGATACACGCGCAACCGTTGACCTGACGGATAAAATTGCACATGCGGACAAATTCAAAAAACTCAAGTACCCTGCCCCCATCGTCACCAGCGACCCGCGTCCGCGCGGATTCAATGTTCAGGACATGACCAACGCCCTCACCAAAAACATGGTGATCGTGGATGAATACTGGGCGGAAAATGCCTGGTACGCATCCCGTCGCGGCGGACAGGGTACGAACCGGAATGCTCCTTACGGCAACCTGATCGCCCGTACCGGCAGAGTGCCGGAAATGACTCTGCAATATGTGGATGCGGAAGCGGAAGATATGAACTCAAAATCCTATCAGGGGCTCAGTCTTTACCGTCGTGCCTTTGCAGTAGTGACACGTCCCGACGGCACACCCTATGTAGTGGATTTCTACCCGGTTTCCGGCGGACACCGTCACTTGCTGTTGTTCCATTCCCGTGGGAAGGAAGTGGAAAGCACCCTGACCCGGAAAACACCGTACAAACATCTGGATTCCATTCCCGATGAAGATACCACCGAAGTCTTCAAAGCAACGGCGGCAAATATTTTCCAGCCGGGTAAAGTGCTGAACAATGTCAACTTGGGCGGACCGGTCAAGGATCAGTGGAAACACACCTGGCTGTTTGATTATTCCGCCTGGGCATCCAAGACCCTGCCGCCGCCCAAAGATATGCTGGTGGCACCCCATTATTTCACCATCCACGGCTTGCTCAACGGCGGCAGAGCCAGAGCGATCCGTGCGGAAGGACATTATCCCATCACCATAAAAGAACATTTTGAAGGCAAGGATTACAGTTTCCGTTTCCAGTTTGAAAATGCAGTGAAATATGCCGGACTCCGCGCCCAGAGCAAATCGACACTCGCCGATTGCTATATTCAATGTTATACCGCTCATTCCGATAAGGAAAGCGCATTGATCGCCAATGTGGAAAAAATCCCCTGTGATGATCGGGGCAATCAATTCAAAAGTGCCGTACAGATCACATTCGCAGATGGATCACGGGATATCGTCATCTGGCAGCCCGATTCCGTGCTGACCAGCTGGGATGCCGAACTCTTTTCCACCGATGCCCGTTGTGCCCTCATCCGCATCAATAACAAAGGTAAAGTCCGCTATGCCGCAATGTCCGGCGGAACCATTCTCACCTGGCGGAACCGGACCTTGATCAATGACGGGAAAGGCACACTCACCGGACGGCTGGAACAGATCCGCGGTGACATTTCCGGCGAACCCGGAATGTCCGCACTGGTTCTTGCCGATGGCAAAAATTGGCAGGAAGGTACTGCTTTGAAAGGGCAGACCGTTACCGTGGCTTATAACAACGGCTGGCGCAAAGATGCTTATACCATAGACCGTATCGAAAAGAAAGACGGTAAAACCATCCTTCATCTGGAAAATGCCCCGTTCTTCATTGATGTTCGTGGCGATGTGGAAAATATTCCCCGTGGTGCACGCGGTGCAAATCAATTCAACGGAACAGGAACCAGCAAAGGCGGAACACAAACCCGGTATCTGATCGGATCAAAAATTGTTTTCCCGGAATTGAAAAAGACCTATACCGTAAAAGCAATCAACTCTCAATTCGCAGTATCTACACTCTGGTGGACCATTGCCGAACCGGTGAATGTGATAAAAGAAGGGATCAAACCGGGTATGAAATTCCATGTTATTCCGGATTGGAAAAATGCCATCGTTGAACTGGTAACAACAACAGAAAAGGTAATCACGAAATGAAAAAATTATTCGTTCTTCTGATTTTAACCGGAATGATTGCTGCTGTCAACGCAGAAGTGATCAAAAATCCCGATTCCAACACCTTGTGGCTGGAAAATGGAAAAAATATCAAAACATCTCCGAAACTCGCCTATAAAAATTTTATTTGGAATGCAGAGAAAATCAAAATCACTCCTCATGAGAAACAGGGATTTTTTCTGGAAGGCAACGGCGTGACCGGGGTCTATCTCACATCCTCCAATCAATACAAATGGCTTTGCCTGGATCTTGCCGCCGTCAATCGGATCGGCAATGGATATCATGCGTTGAATATGGTGGCAGCACCGAAACTCAGCGGATACGGTCCCGTCACCCGGATCCTACGCGGAAAATATTATTTATCCGTGGAAGGCACACCCGGCTTGACGGAGAAAGCAAACGGGCGTTATATGCGTATGACCATCTCCAATGCAAAACTCCATGTCAATTCCGTATCCATGATAAAAACGCCGCCGTGTCTGCCGGATGTCACCCCCGCCAATGTAAAAAAAGGCGATACCGTTACGATCCGCTGCAAAACGGTACAAAAAGCCCAATATGTGGAATTCAAGTTTTATCAGACCTATACCATGCCGAATTTGAAACCGGCAAAGGATATCAAACGTTGTGAAGCAAAGGAAGTTCCCGGCAGCAATGGAACAGAATGGACTTATACGTTCACCTATAACGGTTTTGCGGGTGCAACCTGGGGACGGGATAAGAAAGGATTCAAGAAAGGCGAAGTTCTGCTGCAAATCATTCTGGAAACAGAAGATGAAGTGACCGATAATTTCTTCTTCCTCTCCAATACCTTCCAATAATTCAAAAATCAAGGATTTACCGTAAAAACAACCCCGGGTGCGGTTTATTTTACGGTAAATCTTTATTTTTTCTTTGTGAAAATATTTCACACAAATATCACACACTTGAAAAATATATCATTAATTTCAATTATTTTTCTGAAAATTCTCTTTTTCTTTCTTGCATAATGACATTCCGAATGTAAAGTAAGTCAATGCAATACCGCACATTATATAACATTTACAGGAGTACAATCAATATGGCACAGAAGAAAGTCCTTGTTCTCGGCGCAACCGGCGCAATGGGCAAATATCTTATTCCCAAACTGGCCGAACGGAATTATCTTGTAGATGCCGTTGCATTGGATGCATGTCCTTTTCAACATCCCAATGTAAACGTCATAACAGGGAATGCAAAAGATCACAATTTCCGGGATGAACTACTGAAGAACAACTACGATGCCATCGTAGACTTTATGATTTACGCAACAAACGAATTGATACCTTACCTGCCCCGGATCATCCCCGCAACCGGACATTATATTTATCTTTCTTCTTACCGGATCTATGACGGATGCGAAGTCCCGGTCAAGGAAACATCGCCACGTCTTCTCGATCATTCAAATGATATCCGGTTGAGAAATTCGGATGATTACAGTATTTACAAAGCACGCGGCGAAAATGTGGTCCACACATTCACAAACAAGAATTGGACGATCATCCGGCCCGCCATCACATACTCCCTGATGCGTTACCAATTAGTCACTCTGGAGGCATTTGCCACAGTCTCCCGTGCAAAATTGGGTAAAACCGTTGTTCTCCCCGAAACAGCAAAAAATATTCAGGCAACGATGAGTTGGGCTGGCGACATTGCGGAAATGATCGCCCGTCTTCTGTTCAATGAAAAAGCATTCGGAGAAACCTTTACCGTAGCAACGGCAGAACATCATACCTGGGGCGAAATCGCAGAATATTATAAAGATATCTGCAACATGAAAACGGTTTGGGTACCGCAAGATGATTACCTGAATATTGTAACGAACGATCCCCGCTCCACTTATGCATATTATTATTGGCAGTTGGCGTGTGACCGTCTGTTCAACCGGATCATGGATAACTCAAAGGTCCTTGCCGCCACCGGGTTGAAACAGGATGAAATGATGAAACTTTACGATGGTTTGAAATATGAAATCGGCAGATGTTCCGATGAAGAACTCCATAGAGGTAAAAACTTTTATATCAACATCAATATGGATCAATATCTCCGTGAAAAAGGACTGAACTGATCCGGTTCCTTTTTTCCACATAGAAAATAACCCATTCTTCCGGACATTTATTTTATCGGGAAGAATGGGTTTCTTTATACGCATACCGCGTATATCAAAAGAATTACCTTACAAAACTTTCGCAAAGAAGTCCTTCACACGGGGATTGTCGGATTTGTTCACCAGTTCATCCGGAGTACCGCAGGCAATCATCTTTCCGTGATCCATAAAGACCATACGGTGTGCCACTTCACAGGCGAACCCGATTTCGTGCGTCACAACGATCATCGTCATGCCTTCCCGGGACAGTTCTTTCATCAGATTCAATACTTCGCCGACCATTTCCGGGTCAAGGGCGGATGTGGGTTCATCAAACAGAATCACATCCGGTTCCATCGCAAGAGCGCGGATAATCGCCACACGTTGTTTCTGACCGCCGGAAAGCTGCATGGGATAGGCGTTTGCTTTATCCGCAAGCCCGATCCGGGCAAGCAATTCATCGGCTTTTTTCGATGCCTGACTCCGGGACATGATATGATTTTTCACCGGCGCAAGCATGATATTTTCTTTGATCGTCAAATGGGGAAACAGATTGAAATGCTGGAATACCATACCGGCTTTTGCACGGTAGGCATCCAATTCCCGTTCCGTTTTGCCAACCGGGCTGCCATTGAATATGATTTCTCCCGATGTGGGTTTTTCCAGAAAATTCAAACAGCGCAAGACAGTGCTTTTTCCGGAGCCGGAGGGACCGACAATGAACACGGCTTCCCCTTTATGGATCGTCAATGATACATCATCCACCGCACGCAAAGCAGGGAAATCCTTCACAAGATTTTTGATTTCAAAGATCGTATTATTACTCATTTTTCTTCAATCCTTTCTCCAGAATACCGAGAAGTTTGGTAAAGAGGACCACAACGGCCAGATAGATCAGGGCAACTGCAATCAACGGCATGAACGCATCGTAAGTCTGACTGCGGATGATATCGCCGCCTTTGGTCAAATCCTGCAACGCAATGTAACCGGCTACGGAAGTTTCTTTCAACAACACAATAAATTCATTCCCCAAGGCAGGCAGAACATTCTTGAACGCCTGGGGCAAAATCACAAACAACATCACTTTTTTATAGGAAAGACCAAGACTGCGCCCGGCTTCCATCTGCCCTTTGTCAATGGACATGATCCCGGAACGAATGATTTCCGCCACGTATGCACCGGAGTTGATCCCGAATGCAATGATCCCGACTAAAACCTTGTTCACATCCAAATTGTTGAAGATTACAAAGTAAATGATAAGCAGCTGAACCACGACCGGAGTCCCCCGGATCACAGTCAGATACAAATGGCAAAGAGCATTACAGATTTTCAATTTACCGGTCATGTCATGTGTACTGCGGATCACAGCCACAATAAAGCCGAGGATCGTACCGAGCAGAACGGCAAAGAATGCCATGATAATGGTGATCCAGAACCCGTCAACCAGGTACATGTACCGTTTATCTTTTACAAAGTTCAAGACAAACGCAGCTTTGATTTTTGCAAAGAAACCGGATTTTACTTCCGCAGGAGCAGAGGAAGAACCGGCATTTTTATGTTTTGCAATGATTTCATTGATGGTACCGTCGTCCAACATCCGTTTCAATTCACGGTTGATATCAATCCGCAATTTCTTATTGTGTTTGGCAATCGCAAAAGCGTATTCTTCCCCGGTAAGAGGTTCATTCAACACTTTGATTTCTTTGGGATAAGTGCGGACATGGATTTTTGCGGGGTCTGCATCCAACACAACGGCATCGATTTTATTGTTCCGCAAAGCAGCAATAGCAAGCGCACCGTTATCAAAACGGTTGAGTTTACTCTTTTTGTAATTGTCGGCAACGAAAAGGTCACCCGTCGTACCCTGCTGCACACCGATCCGTTTGCCATGCAAATCGTCTTTGCTTTTGATCTTGGAATCAACAGGGACGATGATCAACTGATAAGCCTGAACATAAGGCAGTGTAAAGTCGATCATCTTTTTCCGGTCAGCCGTTACCGTGATCCCGGACGCCGCAATATCGGCTTTTGCGGTACGGACTGCGGTGATAACAGCATCGAATTTCATGTCAATGACTTGCAGATCATATCCGAGATGATCGGCAATGGTGCGGACGATATCCACATCGATACCGCAGATTTTACCATTGGCATAATATTCATACGGGGGGAACGTGGCTTCGGTCGCCATTTTGAGGACCGGCCGTTTTTCTTTTTTGCCACATGCAGTGGTGCATACAGCAAGCAGGATCAGGAACAGAATCCGGATCATGCTTTTCAGTGTTTTGCTTTGTTTCATGTTGTGACTTTCCATTGTTTATCTTAAATTTTGTTTATATTATTTTTCCTGTAATCCGGCAAACCGGCAAAGTTCCTCAAAACGCCGGAGAACTTCCGGTCCGAATTTTGCCTGGGATGCCCGGACGCGCTCAAAGGATTTCTCCTGAAGATCTCCCGATTTGGAAAAAAATTTATCCGCCAGACAGATCAATTTTTCTTCCGCCGTTTCCGGGAGATAATCCCGTTCCGGCAATGGCAATCCCTGAGTACGGATCTCCTCCGCCGTCAACCCGGATCCGGTATGCCGTTCACAAATCCGGGCATACACTTCCAATTCTGCATCAAAATCCCGCAGCATCTTTGCCCCGATCACGCCGTGACACAAATAATCTTCCGTTCCATTGCAGAGAATGGATGGCGCATGACAACTGGCGATTCCGATATCATGGAGCAATGCCCCGTTTTCCGCCAGAGTCAAATCAACTTGCATCCGAACGGATTCCGGACAACAGTTTTCCACAAGAAAACGCACTTTATCACGCACCTGTCTGCTGTGTTTCAGAAGCAGCTGACGTAACGGTGTATCTTCCGGGTAAAAATGCCGGATGATTTCATACGCATCAATCATTACAAACTCCATAATTGTTAGAACTATAATATACCACCGGAATGGAAATCTTTCAATTAAAAATTACATATTTCCGGAAGAAATCTGTATCGGGCGCAGTAAATTGCCGCAAAAGAATAAAAAAACTGGAATATTTTTTAACATTTTTCATTTTTCACTCTTGACAAAACTTAATAGAAATGCTATTTTTAAATCGAAACTGATATATACCTTGATATATAGTTCACACAAGGAATGAAGCAATATGGAAAACAAGTATCAACAAATCGCAGTACACATCCGGAATGAAATCATTGCGCTTGCTCTTGATAATTCCAAACTGCCCGGTATACGGGAACTTTCCCGCCATTTCAATGTTACAGCAATCACTCTGCGGAAAGCTCTGAAAATATTGGAAGATGATGGGTTGATTGAGATCCGGGGGACAGGAACTTATTTGACTGCAAAGGCAAAAAAGGAGAAACGGTTTCTCAATTTCGGCTTGCTGAGTTACGATATATTTTCTCTGGGGACCCCGTACATCAACCGGATTTGCCGCGGCTTTAATTCTTACTTGGAAGAAAATGATGCAGGATACCTCCATCACCTCTCCCTGCCCACATCGACAAAATACCGGCAGGCAGGTTTCCGCCGGATTTGCGATATGGTGGAAAAAGGTCTGATTAATGCACTGGCAATCACCATACCACTGAACGATAAAGAATCGGCTCAATTATCCGAACTCGGCGTTCCGCTTGTGTATATCAACCGGTTGACATCTGAATATCCATATGTCATGGAGGATGCCGGAGAAGGTGCTGCCATGCTTGTCCGCACCATAATGAAAACAAATGGTAAAAATCCTGTCATTCTTGCGCCGGTTGAAATCAAAGATAATGTGTTGCTGGGAACCGATATCGTCCATCTGCTGCAGGATAAATTATGTAAAAACGGGATCCCCGCAGAAGCGCAGCATCTGTTCCGTCTGGAAACGGAAGAATTGCTGCCGGGAGCAGGAAGTACCTATCTGGAAGAAATCATAACACTTCATCCGGAAATTGATTGCATTATTGCGCTTGGGGATACTTTGATCCGGGAATCGGTGCATTTTCTCCGGATGCAGAAAAGTAATATTCCGCTGATTGCCTATTCCGACGAAGAACCGGTGGATGATGCATATGTCATTGCGCCGCCGTTACGTCAAATCGGGCGTTCAGCAGCAGAATTACTGGTCAAACAGATCCGCAGTTCCGGAAAAAACATTTCAACAGGAATCAAACTGAAACCATATCAACTTTAACACGAAAGGAGAAAGTCGTTATGAAATCAAAAAAACATTTCAGCAGGCTGGCACATGTAAACCACTTTACGCTCATCGAATTGCTGGTTGTCATTGCAATCATTGCAATTCTTGCGGCGATGCTGCTGCCGGCATTGGGGAAAGTTAAAGAGACAGGGATTGAATCCACCTGCCGCAATAACGAAAAACAAATCGGGACTGCATACCATCTCTATGTAAACGACTACAATCATTACCCGCTGCATGCGACGATCGACAGTACCCGTTATCGCTATCACCAAATGCTCGGACAATACAATCTGCCCCATAAATCCAAGACTTTTATCTGCCCCTCCCCCAATGTACAAACCGGATCACAAGCAACTTACGGAAGTTACGGGATCAATGGCAGACTGGGTAATATCAATGCCGGTGCGGTTGTAAAAAATGCGACAAAAACCCCATTGACATTGATCTTTATACTCATGGACAGCAATCAGGTCGACTTGTGGCTCAACGGCAATGTTTCCAAAGGTTGGGGACGCCATTCACGGGGATTGAATGTCCTCTTTGCAGACAATCATGTTGAGAAAAAAGGAAGACAATCCATGACAAAGAACCAACTGGATTTTACCAGCGGCTCAAAAACAGAGTTTCTGTTCTGATAATTCAAGAAGGAGATGAATAATATGATATCACTCAAAAAAATGTTATGGCTTGCCGTATTGGGAACAATTTCCCTTGCAGCGCAGGAAAATGCAGCAAAAAATCTGCTGATGAACCCGGATTTTCAGATCGCAACAGAACCCGGATATCCGGATTTCTGGGACGGTGCCAGCGGTTGGCTCCCCGGCACTCATACCCTTGTTGACAGTGGTTTTATCAAAGGGACAAAATCCATGTGTCTCACCATGATGGGAAAAAGCGAAGTCAAATATTTCACAGGCAATTTCGGCTGGTCACCCGGAAAACCGGGTACACCTTACACGTTCTCCGTTTATCTGAAAAGTGAACCTGCCGGAGCAAAAGTAAAAATCGGCAGTTTCCGTTTCAAATCAGAAATTATCACGGTCTCCGGCGAATGGAAACGGTATGTGGTTTCCGGACCGTTGACAAAACTCGGAGGATTCAGCGGGCGTTTCATCAAACCGGAAATCATTCTGCAGCCTTGTGCAAAAGGAACCAAGTTGTATATCAACGCACCAATGCTTTCCCGAACCGCAAATGCTGTCGATTTTGTCAACTCAAACAAACAGAAAACAGTAACGAAACCGGCAGTCGATCTGCAAAAATCCCTGGTTGCGTTCTGGCGTCTGGATAAACTGGTCAATAATCAGATTGCCGATCTGAGCGGCAAAGGCATGAACGGAACCGTTGTCGGCACCTTCAAACAAGGCGATACAACTCTCGGCAAAGGAATGTTGTTCGATGGCAAGACCTATGTCAATATCCCGTATAATCCTGCGCTGGATATTCAGAATAACGAAGTCACCGTGGAATTGGTTCTGAAACCGGAACCGGCAAAAGTCATGCAGATCCTGAATCACAGAATGCATTGGGGCGGATATGCTCTGATGATCACGTACAATAAATATGCTCCCCATTTCGGCGGGTGGAAATCCTTCCATACCGTTCCCCCGCTCCCGGAAACAGCACACGTAGTCATGACATATAAGAAACCCTATGGTTACTTCTACTACAACGGGGCATTGGAAGGCAGTAAATTACTGAACACAGATCTCAAAAAAAATGGCGGTAAAAAAGCATTTACCATTGGCGGATTCGACATTTACAAACCGAAAATCGGCTATCGCACTTACCCCACGTTCAAGGGTGTGATCAATTATGTAAAAGTGTATAACCGCGCCGTTACTGCAGATGAAGTAAAACAACTCTATAAAAACAGACAGGAAAATATGAAATGATGAACTTGAAATATTTCAGCACATTAGCGTTATGTGTGGCGTCCCTGACTCTTTCCGCCGCATTGCCGACTGCAAAAATAACCAATATCACCAATGGAAAATTTCCCAATATCGATGGCAGACTGGATGCCGACGAATGGAAAAATGCAACCCGGCTCGGTGACTTTGTCAACGCCTCCACCGGTAAAAAAGCAAAAAATCAAACGGAAGTTTATCTGTTGAAAGATAAATACGTACTTTATATCGGGGCAAAATGTTATGACAGCGAAATGAAAAATCTCTCCGGAAAAGATTGGTTTGAAATCTTTATTTCCGATCCGGATACCCGTATCTATTATCATTTCTTCCAGTTCACAAACGGTGGCACCGGGCAGGATGGTAGCCCCGGGGTATTCCTTTTCGGAGCCCCTCACTGGCAGGCAAAATTAACAAAACATGCCGACCGCTGGGAAACAGAAGTTGCCATTCCGTTCTTCAATCTTTCTCCGGATTATATGAATGTGGATAAATGGCGGTTCAATATTTGCCGTCAGAAAGTTTCCGGCTACAAAGAAAATACTCAATGGTCTTGCACAAACGGATATTTCCATGTGCCTGATAAATTCGGCTGGCTGACCGGGATGAAAGAAATGGATTTTGTCCCCTATGTGGCAATTTCCCAACGCATCCGGTCGGAAAAAACAGAAGACTATAAACTGCCCACCTATTTTCTGTTGGATCGGTCTTATTACACAACAGAAAAACAGGCAAATTTTATGTTGTGTCTGGATTCGGAAACACAACAGCAGCTTGGCGGCAAGGGTAAAGCCGTGATTTCTTTCCAGGGGAAAAATGTTGAAATGAAACTCAATCCACGTGCGCTCAAATCCTATGCCGCATTGGATATTGCCAACCTTGCACCCGGAAAATATCCGGTCACATTGAAATTGACCGGTAACAATGTCAATAAAGTTTTTACAAAAGAATTGCAGAAACTTGCACCGGGAAAAACGGAAATCAAAGTCAACCGCTTCACCCGCCTGCTCATGGTCAATGGTAAACCGTTCATCCCGCTGATGTTGGAAATCATGACATACGGAACCCGGCTGCCGGACAAAGCTGCGCCGAAAAACGGACTTGATATTCTGGCACGGGAATCCGGCTTCAACACTTTCTGTTTCTGGTGGTCTTACAAGCCGGAGGCAACAGCACCGTTTGAAAAAGCAAATACCATGGTCGTCCCTGCGATTGTCAATATCACAGCATCCAAGCCGCCGCGGGAAGCAAAATACAAAAAGACGATGGAAGCATTCAGCAAATACAACAACATTCTCGGCTGGCTTATCGCTGATGAAGGCAATATCGGCGGTTCGGAAGCCGAATATGTAAAAACTTATAACTATCTGAAGCAGGTCGATCCGTACCGCCCTGTGTTCCGTAACGAATCCGGATGGACCATCGGTTACGGCGGACCCGGCGGTTTGGATACCACCGACATTTTCTGTGGCGGATACGGCGGCGCAAAATCGGCAAGAGCCATTGCATTGGATGCCGTTCCCCATGGTAAACCGGCATTTCTCCTGACAGCGGCATTCGGGATCCCGGAAAAACACCGTTATCTTTCCGGTGCAGAAACAGTCAGTTGGGTCTATCAAATCCTGATCAACGGCGCAACCGGGGCATTCTGGTGGGGCGCACACAGCGGTCAGCAGCCCATCGCCTCATTCTGGAAAACGGCACGTCAACTCCGCAAGGAAATTGATATTCTGACACCGGTATTCAATACGGTCGATCCCGTTTCCGGTGTAACATGCAGCAATGAAAATGTTACATCTGTCTGCCGTTATCTGGATGGCAAATATTACCTGATCACCACCAATCTGGTCAAAGAATCGCAACAGGCAGTTTATGATCTGAAAGCAATCAGCGACATCAGCAAACGGAAAGCAAAAGATCTGTTTGGCAGCAAAACCTTTACCATCAAAGACGGGAAATTGACTCTGAACTATGGCAGTTGGGAACGACTCGTCATCTGCCTTGAAAAATAATATGGTAATGTCAAAGGAAATATGAAAAATTGAAAACTAAAGAGTGCGAACGGGAAGTACATCCGAACCCGTCCGCAGTCAAGCCGAAAATCGGCATAATCGGTCGCATTAATGCTCCCTTTTATTCCGTTTTAGGCTGTGACA
>JAFVSW010000173.1 GCA_017503545.1 Lentisphaeria bacterium
TACAGGGCGCATACATCAGAGAGTTTATGCGGCTCGATGCAGACCGGAACCTCGACTGGCTCCGGCTGCATTTTGACTGTATTCGGATGTGGTGTCAGATTCAAGTTAATATTCAGAGAGCTTAATACTTGTGCCAAAAAGTTACGCAAAAGGTCGTCCTGTTGTGGGATTGGCTGCCGGATTTCAACGATTTCAGGGCTTGGAGTATGACGGTTCAGCTCTTCGTTGCATATCTCGTTGACCAGTTCAGGCAGGATCGTTCGGGCGACCATTCCCTGGACCGCACGACCGAACAGATTCCGCAACCGTTTTCCGCAAGCCTGACATCGTAATGCTGCTGCCGGTGTGTCAGATGCCAGTTCTCTTGTTATAAATTTCGGCAGACAATCCCATAATTGTTTTGGCGTTTTCATCCAAAATCTAATACGTTTTCCTTCTTTGTGACAATACGTTATTTCCATGTGTTCCTTTTGAGGGCAGGAAGTAAACCAAAAAGTAAACCAAAAAGTAAACCAACCGACCCCACTATGCTGTTTTGCGCAACAGGATAAAGGATATGAGGAAAGATGTTAAATGCTTAAAATGAATAAGGTTGAGGAGAAAAAGATGAAAAATGCGGGAATTTAAAATAAAAATGGTGGTGGGGGACGGATTCGAACCATCGAAGGCATAACCGGTAGATTTACAGTCTACTGCATTTGACCGCTCTGCAACCCCACCACAAAAGGTGTTATCAGACATCATAATTTGATTGGAGCGGGTAGAGGGAATCGAACCCTCACAATCAGCTTGGAAGGCTGATGTTCTACCGTTGAACTATACCCGCAATCAATTCCTTGATTGACTGAATAGCACTTAATATAACACCTGTTTGTGAAAATGCAAATCGAAAATTAAAAAAAATTAAAAAAAATCATGTTTTTTATGGATGTTTATTGCAAATAGCGAACATTAATGTTATATTATGGCTCAAGTTACAGAGGTAAGGATACTGTGTTTTATGAATTTTTATTTTGATAATGCCGCCGCAGAACCCGTCATGGCGGAAATGTTTGCCCGACTGCAACAACTGTTCGCCGAATCCTGGGCGAATCAGGAGGCTGTCGGGTATGCCGGAAATATTGCTGCTGATCATGAGAAAGCCGCAGCAAAGGCGTTATTGGAAGCAATTACCGGTCGAAAACAAATCAATCATGCTGTGCTTTGGGGACATGCGGGGACAGAGGTCATTCTATCCGCGTTCCGTTTGCTTGCGATGCAATATAAAAGTGGTACTATATTATATACTGCCGGAGATCATGCGGCGGTTCGTGCCGCGATCACGGAAATGGGATCCGGTTTTACCGGTGTGGAATTACCATTGGATCGTAGCGGCAGAGTGGATATGGCAACGTTGGAAAAAAAATTGACTTCTGATGTGATTGCTGTGTGTGTGCCGTTTGTTATTTCCGAAACCGGCGCCGTGCAGAATTTGAAATGTCTCCGCCGAATTCTGAATGAACGGGGCAGTAAAGCCATGTTGTTTTGTGACGGAATCCAGGGGATTGGGAAAGTGCCTTTTGACTGGGGGCAGGTGGAGCCGGATTTCTTTACCATTTCCGGTCAGAAACTCGGATTGCCAGCCGGAGCGGCGTTGATTTACCGGAACAGTTTGAAACGTTATGCGGATCGTTTGCGCAGCGAATTACATCAGATCAGTCGTGTGCCGGTCCCGTTTATCCGTTTGTTATCGGAACGGGTGGGGCAATTGTTGACGGATGTGGATATCCGTTATGCTGCAATGGAATGTCAGCGGCGGCGTTTTTGCGAGATTCTTTCGGAAATTGTGGGGGAAGACAAGTATGTTGTAACGCTTCCGGAAGGGGTGAGCAGTCCGTATATCATTCATTTATTATTACGTAACGGGGTACAGGGAGCGATTATTGTCCGGGCGTTGACGTTGGCAGGGATATCTGTTTCTTACGGGAGTGCGTGTGATGCGGAAACGGACCGTCCCAGTGGCGTATTATTATCTATGGGGTACAGCCGTCAGGAATCGTATGGTGCGATGCGGATTTCGTTTTCCGGTCGTGTGGAAGATGGAGAGTTCCGGCGTTTTGCGGAAGAATTATTGAAAACAATAAAAGAATATTGAGAAAACCGGGTTGAAAAATTCAAAAAAGATGATACATTAGAGAAGTGTACGATTTCAACTTATAAAATGAAAGGAACGTTACAATGGAAGACAAAATCAAAGCAAAATTGGATGAACTGCGTCCCATGCTTCAGGCTGATGGCGGGGATATGGAATTGATCGCAATCGAAGGCAAAAACGTAAAGCTGATGCTGAAAGGAGCCTGCGGCGGTTGTCCTCATGCCACCATTACGATCCGTGATGGTATTCAGCGCATTCTGCGTGAAGAAATTGACGCTGAAATCACAGTGGAACGGGTAATGTAATCCCGGAAATGCTGTAAAACAGTGTGTAATCGTCTGCTTCGGCAGACGATTTTTTTTCATTTTATTTTCACTTTATTTTTAGCCCCTCATTCTTATGTTTTCCAATCCCTCATTCTGGGCGTTGCCCATTATTGCCTCTGCGTTGATTTTAGGTTTTTATAATGTCTGCATCAAACAATCGGTCAAAGAAAACTCTGTTGTGCCGGTGTTATTTCTGGCGACGGCGAGCGGATCGTTGTTTTATGTCCTGCTTCAGTTTTTTACGGGGGAATTGATGACCAGTTTGCAATGTTCCCCCAGAGATTTCGGTTTGATCTGGATCAAAAGTCTGATTGTGGCGGCAAGCTGGGGATTCGGTTATTATGCCATGCGTGAACTGCCGATTTCCATTGCGGTTCCGATCCGTGCGACAGCGCCGTTATGGACATTCATGGGGGCTGTGTTGTTCTTTCAGGAGATACCGAGCTGGTTTCAGGGATTGGGGATGCTGATTGTGTTCTGCGGTTATTACGGATTTTCCGTACTTGGGCAGAAAGAAGGGATTTCATTCCGGAAGCACAAGGGGATCCATACGGTAATTCTTGCCACGCTGCTGGGTGCGGCATCGGGATGTTATGATAAATATTTGCTTGGTGTTTTACACATTCCCAAAGGGACTGTGCAGTTGTATTTTGCCCTGGAATTGGTGATTTTGTTCGGGATTGCGCTTGCGATTCAGAGTAAATTTTTCAAAAGCCGTCACAAATTCGAGTTCCGCTGGTGGACTCCGCTGACCGGTATTTTATTGATTCTTTCGGATTATTTGTATTTTACGGCGGTTGGAATGGAAGGGACACAGATCTCTATTCTTTCCCTGATCCGGCGCAGTGGTTGCGTGGTTGGATTTTTAGCCGGTGTGATTTGTTACCGGGATAAAAATCCGGCGTGGAAAACGGTTGCACTTGGTTTAATTCTGCTTGGTGTCGTTCTGCTTGTAATGGCAAAATAAAGTTATTCTGTTATATTGTTGAGGCAATTTCAAAAGTCTTCAATAATGCCTGGAAACTCTTGTTGAGATCTGAAAACGGAGCGTTTTTGGCGGTTACCCACAGGGTAGCCGCACACAAAACTACCATTTTCATCTCATCAACAATCTTTTTTCAGTCAAATTTTGCCGGACTTTTGAAATTACCTCTGTTATTGATGTCACGGGAGAGCCATTTTCCGTTGGTGAAATCCGGCATAAAGACCGGACTGCTTCCGTGGATAATGGATTGTTCCGACAATACGGATACGGCAGCCCAGGTTGCCGTATCATAGACATCGATTGGCGTTTGCGTTTGTTTTTTCACGGCATCGACGAATGCCCGGATGACGTGGTAATCCATTCCGCCGTGATCTGCCTGCAAACCGGATTTTTCAAATTTTTCCCATGCCGGATCGTTGTATTTTGCATAAAAATCTTCGATAGGGGTCCATTTATGTTCACCCTTGTGATCCGGGGAATCGATACAAATCCCTTTGCAATCTTCGGAGTATGCGGCTTTTGTTCCGAACAAGCCATTTCTGCGGGAATAGGGAACGGGTAATGAAATGGTATGGGTAATGGTAATCATTTCGCCATTTGCACAGCGGATCATCGTTTCCGTCATATCGCCATTATTGAAATGCAATTTCTGCCGCTGCTGATCTTCGGGCATATTTTCTTTGATCCAGGAAGAGAATCCGCGAGCGGCGGAACTCATGGAAACGACAGATAAAATACGATTGTTTTTATTGATCCCGAGCCATTGACATACGGGTCCGAGTCCATGTGTCAGGTAAAGATCCCCATAACGGAAAACGTTTTGCATCAGGCGGTATGGATATTGCTGTTTTGCCAATACGCGCAAATCGTGCATATATCCGCAGGAAGCGGAAACGATATCGCCGAAGACGCCATCGCGGATCATATTTCCGATGAGCATTTCATTTTTACCATAGCAGCAATTTTCCAACATCATACAGGGTTTGCCGGTACGTTCTGAGGTTTTTACCAGGTCATAACATTCTTCCAGCGAGGAAGCGCAGCCGACTTCTGTTCCTACATAAAGTCCTGCATTCAATGCATCGATACAAATAGGAATATGGCTGTTCCAGGCGGTTGCCACGATGACGGCATCCAGCCCTTTCATATTCAACAATTGTTTATAATCCGTGTGCATTTTCGGGGGTGGCAAACCGGCATCGGTAATGATTTTTGCGGCTTTTTCCATGCGTGATTTTTGTAAATCGCAAAGGGCGGCGATTTTTACATCCGGCAGTTGGATCATGGTACGGATCAGGGATTGTGCGCGGGATGCGGTTCCGATCAATAAAACGTTGATTTTTCTTTTCATGTTATACGTGTCATTTCTGTTCATAGGCGATTCCTAAAATCAGGAAAGAGCCGGGTTTGAGGGACAGTTTTTTTACATCGTTTACGGTCCGATTGTTCCACAAATCTTTTATGGTGTATTTGCCGGTAACGAAATCTATTTTGTAATTCTGCGGGAAGTTTTGTATTTTTCTGCCGATATTCCCGATGATCACGATATGAGAAAACTGCAGGCCTTTTTTCAGTTTGTACCGGGAGATCTTTATGGCGTTTTCTGCATATCCGCCATGTTCCCAATAGCCGGTGAATGTGGCTTTTTCAAGTTGCAAAGACCGTTTCAAATTCCAGAATTTCTGAATGGTGGGCATGTGACAATGCACCATGCCGGGCAGAATATCATGGAGCAGGCAAACCGTCAGATAACTGGTCGTATACTGGTCTGCGATGGGGGATTTTTCTGCGCTGAATTTCATCTTTTTCTGCATGGGCCAAGTCCAGATTGCAGAAAGGAAGCTGACGGCAGTCCCCAATACTTTCGGGGAATAGATGGACCGGTATTCTTCCGGTTTGATTCCGGTACAATAGAACAGAGGATCGCTGCCCGCCTGAGCCCAATATTGTTCGCCCGGCCACCAGACATCCCCCATTCCGTGGGTGAACGGGGCATAGGCTTTGTGTGCATGAAGGACCAGTAATTTATCTTTACCGTGTTTGTGTATGATTTTTCTCAAACGCATGAAATACATTCTCAGATCGTACAGCGTGGATGTTTTATATTCTCTGCCGAAAGCATCTTTTCCGCCATGCCCGTGCAGGGTATTGCGGCATGCTCTGCCGGGAGAAATGTCGTAATAAAGTCCACCGAGCTGGGGATAATCTTTCAGGATCTTATTCGCACGCCAGAGAAACAGTTCCGCTCCCTTTGTTGCGGGGCACAGGGGGACCGGATCGTAAGTTCTGCCGGTACGGTATTCGGTTGCATTTTCTATATACGTGACAGGCAGCTGTTCCGATTCGGTTATAAAATATTCATAATCTTTTTCGATCGGGGCCGTATGAGCGGGCTGAGAATAGGGGATGAAAGAACTGCCGCGTTTTTTTATTTCGGAAACAAAATCCTGAAAACGTTTTGCATCATAAGGAACGAGTCCGGTCCATGGCTCCATTGTCCAGGGATAAGGTTTTGCATAATGCCGGTTGATAAAGCCGCGCATGTGGAATGTTTCATGCTGGGGTGCGCCGATTTCCCAGCCCACATTGATTTTGCGCCAATCATTCTGAAAACGTTTTCCGGGAGTTGCCATGAACCCCATACGGTATTCCAGTTTTCCGGGAACTTTACAGCTTTGAGATACGAGCTTGATTTCAATTTGTGCCGTCTCTTTTTTGCGTGTGATGCGGAATGGTTTTTCGTTTTGTTTATTCCACATATTGGCGGATGATTCCGACCACCAGCAGAATCCTTTTTCGTGTCCGGTCAGCCAGATACAGGGCAGCGTATAATTGGTGAACCCGAATTCCCGGACCTGTCCGTGCCTGTTTTTCCATTTTGCATCCAGATCACTGCTGATCAGCAGGTATTCAGCGAATGCCGGCGGGACACTCCAGCGTAATGTCAAATCATCCAACCGGATATTCTTTTCTTTGGGGAGCACTTCCAATACGGTGTAGATAAAGCCATCGAACCACAATTCTGCGCGGTAGCGGATGGTGAATTTTCCGGCGACATCGGTTGATCCGTTCCGGTTGACAACATCCTGCAGATTTTCTTCGGCGGCAGGCGTTTTCCATTCCACCGCTTTTCCGTTGCAATACAGGGTTGGACTTTGCGCAAAAAGTTTTTCCTTGAAGATTTCGATTGCGGCGGGGAAAGGTCCGTTCTGAAATACAAACTTTTTTCCGGTCAATTGAAAAATTCCGTTATTGCCGGAAATATTCTGCCATGGGGCAGGGGCTATGTGCTCCATTCCCAAACGATGTTCATAATGGTTGAAATCCGGAATATGCAACAGTTTTACACTCTCAAATTTTTCATTGCCGCAGATTGCTTTTGTGGTGATACGGCAAACGGTATTCTGCAAGTTTTCCGGCAGAGGCATGGATAATGTTGTCTGTGCGGTCTTCTCACCGCTGCTTTTTGCGGAAGATAATTTTCTTCCGGCGGCATCTGTCATTTCTGCATAGAAAAACACAGGGACATCATTTTTGCGCGGGACGTTGAAACGGAGTGTCAGATCCAGTTTTTTTGCGGAAGGAAAAACACGCAGAGTCATGGTCAACGGTTTTGCAATTTCAAGTGTATGGAAATAAGCAAAATCATTTTCCGTGACTTGCAGAATATATTTGCCCGGTTGCAAATCCGCAAGCCACTTTTTGCCGTACATGGACTTTGGACGGTTGATCGCCGTTCCGTTTCCGGTCACGAAACAGACGTTATGTTTTGCCTGACTTTTTACATTCACAGAAACGTGGTTGTTTTGTATGCTGAGTTCCGGGATTTGTGTTTTTGTGCCGGAAAATGCAAGCTGTCCGAATCTTTCCTGCTGAAAATAATTGATTGCATCGGAAGTCCAGGCGGAATGAATAAGGGAATCTTTGATTTTTGACGTGATGCCGAAATTGGCAGTTAAATCTTTTAACGAAGCAAATGAACCCTTGGGGATCATAAGTTCAGCGGTCCAAAAGCCTTCCTCTGCTTTGCATTGATAATTGCTCTTACTGGACCAGGACCGTTGCATTTTTGCGGGATAATATTGTTTATCGGGGAAATACCCGTAAGCATCATACAATGCACCGTTGGAATTGAGGATGAATTGCCAACGGTGTTTCTTCCCTGAATCCAGATGGATTTCAAAGCAATCATCTTTCCAGATGCGAGGATCATCGTTTTTCCGGACCGCAGAAGTTGGCTTTTTTTCCACTCTGACCGCGGTCATGATGTGGTCTTTATCTGCTTTGATATACAGATACGCCGGAATGGTGCTTTTGGAAGCCAGCCCGACCGGGTTGATCAACGGGACGATCGTGGCATCATCCCATTCTGCCGGAGAAAGGGTGCCGTCAACGGTGATTTTTTTTCCGGGTGGGATCGACATTTTGAATTTTTTAACCGTGTTTTTCTTACGGGGAAATATTTTTTCGTAGTCGGCGCGGATTTCTTCTGCCGTTAACAGACGGGAATAGATTTTTACATTATCAATGACGGTCAGGTCATTTTCATCGACCGGCTTCCACCCTTTCGACATTCCGATTTGCATCCAGCCGCTTTTTCCGGAAGCGGGGAATTTTGTTTTTTTGCGGAAACGGTAAGGATTGCTTTTATCACAAACAGCGAGAGTGCCATCGACATAGAGCGCGATGGATTCTTCATTCCATACGGCATCGATTTTGTGCCATTTTTCAGGGATCCACTGTTTTGCGGACATGGAGGAATTCAGGATGTATTTTTCATTTGAAGAATAAATCGCAAAAGTCAAAGCCTGTTTATTGTGCATCTTGTAGATATAAAAATTATAGCCGCCCGGCATTTTTGCACGGAAAAACATCTGAAATTTTTTGCTGGAGTAATCCCAGTTCTTGGGCATGATCCAAAAGGAAACTGTCCCTTGCGCCGGAAGAAAATTACCAATCGTATGATAAATGAAATTTTCCCCGTTGTTATAACAGAGCGCATTGCCTTTCTGCCCCGGACCGGGGTGCATACGCAGCATGAGATTTCCTTTGAAATTGGAAGGTTTTCCGTGACCTTTTGAATAATCGGCGGCTGCCTCATAATTATCATAATTCATGGAAAACAAAAGAGCCTTGTCCTGTTTTTCTGCAGAAAAGGCAGTCAGTGCTGCGGATAACAGGAGTGCTGTATTGAAAATGAAAGTTCTTTTTCTCATCGTAGTACCTCAATCCTTAAATGCCCCATTTGTTTTTTGAATCGGAGCCAAGCCAGAAATAATATTCCTTATCCCATTCCTGACGTTTGCCCAGAAGACTTTTTTCCACTTGTCCGGCGACAAAGAGGGCATTTGCCTTTTTATTGTGCCGGAATTCCGTACCTTTATTGACCGTTGTGACGGCATTGATACGTGCGGATGTAACGTATTGGCTGTCTGTGGGGACTTCTGTAAAAAGCATGGTTTTGGTCGGGAATTTCTGTTTTGACAATCTGCGGGGCAATCCGGGCAGGTTTGTTTTTGAATCGATTTTTGTGGAGGTCGGGCTGAACGGCATGTAATAAGCGTTCATGCCGAAACTGTAACGATATTTTCCAGCCGTCGTTTTTTTGTGGGATGGGCAAGTCATAACGGAAACTTTTTTTTCCTGAGTCTGCAAATCTTCGCCCAGAGAGATATACCAATAATTTTTTGCTCCGTCAGTTGTGACACACAGCATATAATCATTATTCTGTTCAGAATAATTGTAATAAGACAAATACATTTGCCGTAGATTGGAGGAACAGATGCCCTCTCTTGCCGTTTCTTTCACCTGTCCCAACGCCGGAAGGAGCATTCCCGCAAGAATGGCGATGATGGCGATCACGACAAGCAGTTCAATGAGGGTAAAATGCGCTGTTTTCAGGGAGGCGGAAGGGATCTTTTTGAAAAAAGCTTCCCTTCCGCCTCCCCGAACCCCACCACTTTCCCTCAAAAACTTCAGGATCGGATCAAAATTTTTTCCTGCGGAAAAA
>JAFVSW010000174.1 GCA_017503545.1 Lentisphaeria bacterium
CACCCTGGCTTGTCACGGCGTAATAAAATGAAGACGGAGCTGTCTGACTCTTGCCGCCCTGTCAGGGCTGGTCTAACAGTGATTCTAAATTCTTTCGGACATTGAGTCTTTTCTTACATGATTTCGTGAGTACTTCAAATTCAAACTCTAGCAGTTCCCGGAATTTTCAAGCTCAAAGGAGATCTGATTCTGTGGCATAAAACGTCGAAGAGGCCAAAATAAATACGGTGGAAAAACTTTTTACAGCAAGTTGTTTCCACCGTATTTTTTATTTTTTCAAAAAATATGGAATGAGTAACCTCAGCGGTCAACGCGTGCGCCGGCACCGCCGACGAGTTTTTCCACTTCCTTGAGTGTCGCCATACTGGTATCGCCGGGCGTGGTCATAGCCAATGCACCGTGAGCGGCACCGTAATTGACTGCCAATTCCGGATCATCCAATTCCATCAAACCATAGATCAAGCCGGATGCAAAACTGTCGCCACCGCCGACACGGTCCATGATTTCCAACCCGTCACGCTGTGCCGCTTTGTAGAAATTACCGTTCTGCCAGAGGATTGCACTCCAGTCATTGACGGTTGCGGTTTTGACAGAACGCAGAGTGGTTGCAACGGCTTTGAAATTCGGGTATTCCTTGACGACCTGACCGATCATGTTTTTGAAGCCTTCGATGGGGAGTGTGGTCAATTTTTCATCGGCGCCTGCGACTTCAAAACCGAGACATGCAGTAAAGTCTTCTTCGTTACCGATCATGACATCGACATATTTTGCGACTTCTTTATTGACTTCCTGTGCGCGGGCTTTTCCGCCGATGCTCTTCCAGAGACTGGGGCGGTAATTCAAGTCATAACTGGTGATCGTGCCGTATTTTTTAGCGGTTTTCAATGCTTCGATTGCGACATCGGGAGTGGTATCGGAAAGAGCGGCAAAGATTCCGCCGGTATGGAACCAGCGGACACCGAGAGTACCGAAGATGTATTCCCAATCAATATCGCCAGCTTTCAGCTGGGAAACGGCTGTATTTCCACGGTCGGAACAGCCGACAGCACCGCGGACACCGAATCCGCGTTCGGTAAAGTTCAAACCGTTACGGACACTTTTACCGATTCCGTCGTAGGGAATCCATTTGATTAGGGATGTATCCACACCGCCCTGCATGATAAAGTCTTCCACCAGACGACCCACCGGGTTATCTGCAAAAGCAGTAACGACCCCGGCACGTTTGCCGAAGCAGCGGCGGAGACCGCGGGCGACATTGTATTCGCCGCCGCCTTCCCATACGCGGAATTGACGTGTGGTATGGATTCTGCCTTCGCCGGGATCCAGGCGGAGCATGATTTCGCCGAGAGAGATGATGTCGTAACGGCAGGAATCGGGAGATTTCGTTTCGATCATGATAAGAGTTCCTTTTTATTCGATTCAGCGGATATATTTTTTAGCGATTTCGACAGCGTCGATGATGGTTTGATCATCGCATTTATTCAGCCATGTGCCGCCGACAGCAGCCACTTCCGGGATCTGAAGGTAAGATTCCACGTTGGATGTTTTGACGCCGCCTGTGGGCATGAAACGGACACCGAGATGTTTATAGGGTGCGATGATGGATTTCAGCATGGGAATGCCGCCGCATGCTTCTGCGGGGAAGAATTTCAGCATCCGGCAACCGAATTCCATCGCCTGTTCCACTTCGCTGGGAGTGCAGACTGCGGGGAAGAAATCCAGATTGCATTTGACCGCTTCAGCCACGACTTTCGGGTTGAAACCGGGAGCGACTGCGAATTTTGCACCGGCGTCGAATGCTCTGTGCAAGTCCTGAATGTTCAGAATGGTACCGGCACCGATGAGCATTTCCGGGAATTGTTTGCTGGCTTCGCGGATAATACTTTCTGCGGCAGCAGTACGGAATGTGATTTCAGCGGCAGGGAGACCATTGCGGCAAAGCTGTTCACAAACGGCAAGACCTTCATCCAATGTGTTGAGGACGAGTACGGGAACGATTTTTACTTTATCGAGTTGTTCTGCAATGTTCATTTTGCAAATCCTTTCTATGTAGTTTTTCTTCTTAGTATAATACAATCTTTTTTGTAAAAGTCAAGTTTTTTCCTTAAAAACTCATACGCTCAGGAATATAATTGCTGCCGCTGCCGCCGCAATTCCGATCCATTTTGCAATGGTTGCTTTTTCTTTCAGGAAAATCATGCTCAGGATCATGGTAATGGGGAAACTCATCTGGGCAATAGGCAGAACAATACTGGCATCTCCCAGTTTGACGGATGCCGCCATAAAGAATACAATACCCGTCACAAACAATCCGGAAAGAATACTGATCGTACAAATCCGTTTGTTGATGGCAAGTTTATCCCGTTCCCGGATCAAGGCATATAAACCGCCGCCCACGATCCACATGATCCCGTTGATCATGGTCAACGCATTTTTGTCCGCCAATTGTTCAAATCCGTATTTGTAGGAGATACCCATTCCGGCGCGGAGCAAGGCGGCACCGATCACCAGGTAGATTCCCAGTTTGCGTTTCGCCTGACCATCTTCCTTTCCCGGTGCCATAAAACAGAGAATTGCAATGACGGCGAACAGAATCCCGATCCAATTTTTTGCAGAAATCGTTTCACCAAGTAAAAGCCATGCACCGAATACCACAGGAACCAGATTCAAACGGTAGATTGTGGAACAGATTCCGGCACTTTGCATTCCCATGGCTTCAATCAGCATCAGGTTTGCTGCAATGGAGAAAAAGCCGCTGATGATACCCCAAATCACGGTGGCTTGCCAGTGACTCCAATCCATTGGCAGAAATGCCATGACAACGGTCCATACCACCCCGACAAGGATGGCAAAGATTCCACGGGATTGTGGTTTATCAGCAAAAAGTTTGAAAATAAAATCATTCAAGGCACTGCAGAAAAGACTGCAAACCGCAAATATAATCGCTGCCATTTTTCAAATTCCCAAATCTTCACGAACGTTTTTGTAAAGAGCCATCCGCAATGCCCAAGCGGGAATATTGCCGCGGACGAATTGACCGTAGTACAGGGTCAACTTGCGTTTTGCATCGAAGGAAAGATACGCACCTGCCGCACCATCCCATCCGGCATCCTGTAATACATTTTCAGTGTCTTTGGGACAGCGTACGCCGAGTCCGTATGCATACCCGGGCAGATCGAAATCGACCACAGTTTTTTCATCCAGCCGATTGGTGGTCATCATGGTAACGGTATCCTTTTTCAGGATGACATCACCTTTGCACATTGCGTTGAGGAAACGAATGTAATCTTCCACGGTGGAAACGCATCCTGCGCCGCCGCTTGCGTATTCGGAACCGAAACGGAAGGGATTATATTGATTGCCGATGGCGAAATTTTCAAAATAAACGGGATCGGTCTTCCCCTCGATGCACAGGTATTGCGTTGCCATATTTTCATTTTTGAATTGGTCTGCGGGGAGCAGATAAGTGGAGTGGGTCATCCCCAGTGGTTCAAAAATGTTTTTGGTCACATAATCATTGAATTTCATGCCGGAAACGACTTCGACAAATGCGGCAAGTACGTCATGACAGAGACTGTACTTCCACTTTTCACCCGGTTCAAATCCCAACGGTTCTTTTGCCAGATATTTCATGACTTCCCTTGTGGGGCATTTGCCTTCTGTTTCCTGCCAGCATTTTTTGATGGACGGCGAGGAACAATCGTAATTGAACCCGGCGGACATGGTGAACAGATGTTTGATTTTGATCCGGTTTTTTGCCGGAACCAAACCGCCGTGTCCGGCGACTTTCATGTCGGTGAATTCCGGCATGTATTTGCATAACTCGTCGTCCAGATCGAATAAACCTTTTTCCCACAATTGAAGTGCAGCGGCGCAAGTGATGGGTTTGGAGCAGGAGAAAATGCTGTAATGTTCTTTTCCCGTCATGGGAGTCTGTTTTTCTCTGTCAGAAAAGCCGCGCTGCTTACGGTAGATGACTTCACCGTCAAGACAGACGATACAATCGTTGCCGGGGATTCCGACTTCCAGGAACTGATCCAGAGTTTTTTCCAGTTTTTCAAACATGGTTAAAACAACCTTTCAAATATTCGTTTGTTATGAGGTAATTTCAAAATTTGCCGGATTTTTGAAATTGCCTCTTTAAAAAAATAATGGCATATAAATATACAATAAAACCCCGTTTTTTCAAATATTATTGCTGAAAAATCGGGGTTTTTTGATAAAAGTCAAATCAAAATTACAGATTACTTCTGGAAAGCACGTTTTTCCTTTTTGAGTTTTTCCGCAAACGCTTTATTGGAAATGACAGGTTTCTGCTGCCACAGCCCGAAATCAAATTCTTTGAAGTCGGGCTTTAATTCCAAATCAAGTGCCGTGGTCCATTCGTTACGCAACTCCAGTTTTGCATCTTTGATCGCTGAATGATCCAGAATGATCATGATCGGACCCTGCCCTTTATCCGCCGCACTGCCGTCGTATTTGTTATCCTGTAACACCAAATACGTATCGGCGGGCGTCAACTGCCATGCTTTTTGCTGCTGTTGGAGGGTGCGGGCAGGGGTGATCGCCACACGGTCATAGACCTTGCTCCAGACGATTTTTTTATTGACTTTTGCCAGAATGGAAATGATGGCGGAGAAACGGATCTTGATGGATTCCAGCGGTTCGATGGAATCTTTGGCAGGAATGATTTTTCCCCAGAGAACCGGGGAGTCATCTCTCATGTACAACCGGAGGATCAATTTTGTGCCGTCAAAATTCATTTTCATATCCATCCCCGCCTGACCATTCTTTTTCCATACAGAAAGATCATCATTTTTCGGAGAAATGTCTTTGTTGTTGATGCCGTTGACGGTGAGGGTAATGAAATTGACCAACGCACTGAATCCGAATTTATCCGCCGCCAGCCAGAACTGTGTGCGCTGCGGTTGATCATTCCCCGCTTTCGATTGCAAAACAGTGAATTTGTATGTGTTCTGCGGATTGGTGAGCGTTGCTGACTGCCGCAGAGAATACCGTTCCGGTTTATAGACAACGGCATTTTTATTTAAGGTGGAGGATGCCTGAGCGAAGGCGGAAAGAGCCGTCAATGCGGCAAGTCCGGAGATCAAAATTTTCTTCATCATTTTTTTATTCTCCTTTTCCGGCGAATTTAATAAAGCCGTACATGTTCATATTGTGATTATTTCCCAATGTCATAGAGGATCCGCTGTATTCATTGTTCGCACCTTTTTTATTGCGTACGATATTGCAATGCCATGTTTCATACGCACGGGGAGTTTTGATTTCGCCGAATACCGTGAAGGGGATATAGAATTCAACGGTCCATTTTCCATCTTTGGAACGGGTGGAAACGTGGCGGAATCCGGGTGCTTTCCAATGACGGTCCAATGGCTGAAGGATCGGCAGGAACCGCTGCATTGTCAGGAATTGATTTCCCAGCGGATCGAAAGCGAATTGATATTTGACTTCCCGTTTCAGACCGGGGGAGAAAATGACCTCATAATTGTCATTATACCAAACTCCGTTTTTGGGATTTGCATAAGCCGGATAAGAGGTTTCAAACAGACCGTAGATCCCGGTTTTGTCCCATGCCAGTTTGATGGATACCGGATATTTGAGTTTTGAACCGGTTCCAAGGGGATCCATCAGAGTCATAGCTTTTGCTTTCTTCCAGAAGGCTTCGTCAGCCTTGCCGTTGAGAGTGACTTTTTCCTTCCGGAGCAGTTGATACACGTTATGGACCGGGCGTTCATAAGAGATTTGATTTTTCATTGCCTGAATGGCTTTCGGCCAGGGGGCAGAGAAAACTTTCAAACGTTTTTCTTCCACAGAGCCGGGCTTGACGGCTTTGGCTGCTTTTGCAAGATATTCTTCCATCTTCAGCAGTTGTGCCATGGGGTAGATAACTCCCGATTGGGAATCTTCTTTGTTGACACCGTATTCCAGATAGCATTTACGGACCAGTTTATGGAATTCCCGCAGATTGGCTCCGGCTTCCTTGCCATAGAATTTTTCCCAATGCATGTCGATCGCTTTGGCAGAATCCCATTCCGGACTCCACATGGAACGGTATACCGCGTATGCCGAGGGATAATGGAACCAGACGTTGCCCGGTACACCATTGCAATGGGCATAATAAAGAGAAGTATTTCCCAGATATTTGCCGAAAATCTTCGGAATATCGCCAACGAATTCCCCGGCTACTGCTACGATGAACGGATGTGTTCCCTGATAGAGCCACATTTTCTGTACCGGACGGTTGCCCAGAGATTCATACCATTCTTTCGCCAATTGTCTGGCGTTATCCATGGCTTTTTTGTTCCGGGTTTTGTTGGGAAGATCGCCGAGACAGAGGAATACTTCGGTATTATCGGGGAGTTTCCAACGGGGATCGTTCCCCGCATACTGGGCGTTATAATATGCCATGATATACAGTTTTTTACCGGGAAATTCCTTCTTGATCCGTTTTGCAAGATGCTGATGGAAACGGGCATAAATATTCGCCATGCCGGGATTCCCGCCGCTTCCGCTGCCGGTGAGACGGCGTCTGACATCTTTTTCCGTCATGAGATTATATTTTTTTACCGTCGGGTGATTGATGACTTCATTATCATACATCAACGTATCACACATGCCGAAAGAGATATAAGTATTGTTGCAGCATTGGGTACGGTAGGCTCCTTCATCGACTTTTCCGTTGGTGGCATAATATTTTTTCAAAGAGTCGATAAGCAGATCGGCAAATTCCAGATTGGTCACGTCAAAATAATTGCCGATATGATCTTTCGGGTTGTAATAGAAATTGCCTGCCGGGGAAGTGTAAAAAATCGTTTTCAATTTATCCGGGTAGGCTTTCGCGATCCGTTCCGGACGGGGACAATGGGTCCCCCCGGAGGGTGTTGTGCCGCCCATACGCCACCGGGCAGGGAATGCGTTATCTTTATGGGTCAATTTACCCAGATATTGTTCCCAGAATTTTTTGCCACGCGGATGACCGTGTGAGAGGCTGACCAGACCGTAAGACCCCTGTCTGGTATCGAAATAAGGGGCATCGGTATAGAATACCGGTTTGATTTCCAGATTTTTGATCGCGGGATAAAGTGTTCCGTATTCTCCGGGGAAGAAATAGCGGATCCCCATAAAACGTTCCGCAAAATCCAATGCGGCATAAGATGTGCCGAGGGATGATCCTTTCTGATCCAGCGGATGGGTGTTATAGCCTTTGATGAAAGAGGAATCGTTCCCCGCAATAATGATCCCTTTCGGGAACGTTTTGATCACCAATCCCTGAGACGGAAGTTTTGCCGTATCAACGCCGTATTTTTTTGCGATCCCGCAGTCACCGACCACGATCATATACGGATATTTTTTTGCTTTATCCATATTGGCGGCATCAAACACGACGGGTGTGATCCCGGTACATTTCAGAAACGCATCTTTCAATGTTTCAACGGCGGGGGCAATACTTGCCTGTGTCTTATTGGTTTTGCGCATTGCCTGTTCTTTTTTCAAGTCAGCGACAATGGCAAAATTCAGCTTCCCGTTTTCCACCAGTTTGAAAGATTGGTGTTCCGGAGCTTTTTGGAATTTGACCGGAACCAGTTCCTGTGTTTTCAAGTCATAGCCAGTCAGCAACGCCGCAGACAGAGCCATTATGAGAGTTAAAACTTGCTTTTTCATGTTTTATTATGGATCCTTTCTGTAAATTACAAGTAGGGGGCATATCCGGCGGTGTAGGCTGCCGGGGTACACCAGGTTGCATTGTTTGCCTGGGCATAAGTCTGATGCCGCCAGGGATAATATCCGCGGTTGGCAAGTCCGTTGCAGTTCAAACGCTGCCATCCTTCCGGTGTGGTATGTCCATCCACCCAGAGAACGTTGCTTCTTTTTGCATGACGGTAACAGACATGGATTTCTCCATTCATTAAAACATTACCACGCCCTCTGCTCTCCCCTGTATCTCCGTTCCACGCATCCCCGGCGGCAATGACCATGGCGGGCTTATTTACTTTTTTGACCGGCAGGTTTGGGGCCGCAGGCGGCTTTGTTGCATCGCTTCCGAAGAAGTTGTGATTGTATCCGTAAGAACAGGAATAAGCGTGGGTTCTTGAATATTTTTCTTTGAGCTGGGATGGACAGGTAAAGATTTTTGGCATATGGTCTACTGTGTTGATCAAACGTCCCTGAACTCCCAGATAATTTGCAATTCCATCGATCCAATAAACGGTCCCAACAGACGGCTTTTCCAGAATCCCCATGGGGTAATATCCGTTCCATTCCACGGTGTATTGAGAGAGTCCCAATCCGATCTGTTTCAGATTATTGGAACAGGATGCCGCCTGTGAAGTCTTTTTGACCTTGCTCAATGCGGGGAGCAACATCCCTGCGAGGACAGAAATGATGGCGATGACGACCAGCAGTTCGATCAGCGTGAAGCGTTTTTGTTTCTTCATGGTAACTTTTCTCCTTGTCTTTGTTCTTTATGTGTTTGTTGATTATTCTTTATTTATGAGAAAGAAGAGGCTTTGCAGCTTTTCCGCATGAATCTCAATAAACGTACTGTTTTTTTGTTTTTTTACAGCGAGCTTTTTGCCGGTGCGCAAATCCAGTACGTTTTTTGCTTTCAGCGGAAGTTGAAGTTTGCCGGATATCGGTTCCCCGTTATGATTAAGTACCATAACGAGTTGTTGTGCGGGATTACCTGTATCCAGAAGTGTATATTCCACTTTTTGTGTTTCCGGTTCAAACGTCAGTTCACTCCGTAAACCCAAATCTGCCAGTTTTTCCATAAGGAACGTTTCATTTTCCGGATGATTTTCCCACACTTCCCGGTTGAACAGCATGGATCCGCTGTAAAGCGTTTTACCTTTGCCGTAAGAATGGAGAATCATTGCCGGTTTGGAATCGAATTCCGCAAGAACCTTTGCTTTTTTATCCTGGACAAACAATGTTTGGATCACACGGGGCGCATGCAGAATTTTACCATTGGCAATCAAATCGCTGTCAGATGGATCAAATTTTTCATCTTCCGTGAATCCGAAAACTTGATCCAATCCCTGTCCGGGGATCAAAGTTCCGCATCTGCCCTGATGATCTTTAATCCCCAGCATGGCATCGGCAATCAGGATTCCCCCCTGTTTGACGTATTCCGCCAATTTATCCGCAACTTCTTTGCTGATGGCAAAAAAGCAAGGCAGAAATATATATTCGTAATCATTCAGGTGATTCAAATGTTCCAATGGTAAAAAGTCCGCAGCGATATTGTTGCGCCACAGGAGCTCATGACAGTCGGTCATGGAGCCTTTACACAAACTTTGCTGTCCGCCACGGTCGATATTGCTCAATGCTGCCAGATATTCCAGCGATCGTGATACCAGGATTGCTGCACGGACACGGCGTTTCACACTTCGGAAAAGGGCGGCATGTTTTTGCAAAAGTTTAAACTCTTTTGCCAATGCTTTTGTCTTGCCGGTTACTGTACCATCTAAACGGGTCATGCCATATTCACCGGATTCAAATTCGGTCAGCCGGGGGCGCCAAGTCCAGAAAAAGATCCCTCTGGATTCGTGAGCAACGCAACTCCACATACGCATGGCGATTTTTTTCCAGGATGGGATATTGAAAAATTGCCAGCTGAATGCAGCAGGCCCGCCCTGTAATTCAATGGTCCATGCTTCATTGCCGTTATATTTTGCAAGAGAGGAAACTGCGTCCATACACATTGCCCAAACGTTGGCATCGTTGGAGAAAAGAGAAAGTCCCACCGAATCATGAATGGCGGAAAGCAAACTCATATTCTGTCCATCTCCTGCGTGATTACCTCTGCCCATGCCGAAATATTCCCCGATGGTTTGTGTATGGTTATCTTCCGCTTTGACCCACCTTTCCGCGCGGGTAATCGTCCCTGCCATACTGTGGTCCAGAAAATCATAATAATCGGTCATTTCCGTATAGCTGTTTGCGGCAGCCAGATTCCGTACACAGGGAATGGTCAATTCTTCAAAAGACTTGTATTGTCCGGGACCTTCCCAACCCCAATGCTGATTGAGTATGGAAATGCGTTTGTATTTCTTTTTGAGGTATTCGCGGAACAGTTGGACGTGCCGTTCACAAGTACAATATGCGCCGATATGGGATTCTCCCCATACCCGCCACTGAAGTAACGCAGAACTGTTCCGGAAACGCCGTACCAGAGTCCGGATATACCGTTCTGCTGCTTCATTGTATGAAGGATCTTCAAAACATGGCTGAACGTAATTGCCATCCATACATTTTATCCCCTGTCTGGAAAGCAGTTCATATCCTTTGAATTCGCGCATAAACCAGCGTGGGGTATGCTTGCTGAATCCCAAATGGACTCCGATGGCAACGGAAAGGAGCATGCCGTGTTTTTCTGCAAGAGCAAAGGCATGATCAAGATCGGAAAAATCATAATGCCCTTTCCTTGTTTCAATCTTGTTAATGTCAAAACCATTTGACATTTTTTAGTTAAATAGTTCTAAAAATCAACACTTTATCAAAAAATATTGATTTTTCCTTATATTTTTGTTGAAAAAAGGGTAACAAAAGAGTCTCTTAATTGAAGGTTATCCTGTC
>JAFVSW010000175.1 GCA_017503545.1 Lentisphaeria bacterium
TGTCATTGCCACCACGATGCCGTCCGTTTCTACCGAAACGCCGTCATCGCGGTGGCTGTCATGGAAAATGTGGTTCGATGCGTTAATCCCAGGGTTGCGCTCTGCTCCACCCTGGCTTGTCACGGCGTAATGAAATGAAGACGGAGCTGTCTGACTCTTGTCGCCCTGACAGGGCTTGTTTTACGATTGATCCGTGGTTCTTCGTGCAGTTGTGACTTTTGGATAATATTCCTGCTTATAAACAAAAATCTGACAAAATCACTTTTTCAAAAATCAATTACCTCTACAGTAAAAATGCAAATTGCTCTGCTTAATTTTTCAATCCGGAATTACGGAAACAGCCGCAAGTGGCAGAATACGGAACAAGTTTGCTGTTCGCTCAATAAAAAAATCTTTTTTTTCTTTTTTTGGACTTGATTTTTTGAAAAAAACGTGTTAATTACCAATTCAGGGGAAGATAGTCATACATGGTGTGTGGCTTGATAAATAAAAGGAGGGTAAAATGAAGAAAACAACGTTTCTCAAGTGCAATGAATGTGGTTTGATCGCAGAAATCGTGATCCCGTGTCAGTGTCACCCGGCGTGTACAATGGTCTGTTGCGGAACGACGCTCCAGCCGTTAAAGGAAAACACGTCTGACGGTGCAAAGGAAAAACATGTTCCTTATGCCGTCGAAGAAGCCAATGGCACCCGGGTTCAGATCGGTTCGGTGCTTCATCCGGCAACGGAAGAACATCATATCGTCTGGATTGAAATGATATAGGATTCCTACGTGATGCGCTGCTACATCATGCCGGGTGAAAAACCTCAAGCGTTTTTCCCTGTGAAACTGAAAGCCGGAACCGTCCTCCGGGAATATTGTAATTTGCACGGATTATGGACGTACACCGTGCAGTAAGAGCAAGAAAGGTTTTCACCGGATGAAAGCGGTCAAGATCTCAGAACATGTCTGGTGGGTCGGTGCCATTGACTGGGCACTGAAGGAATTTCATGGGTATACAACCCATCGAGGTACAACATATAACGCATTTCTGATTATGGCGGATAAAGTTACCTTGATCGATACGGTCAAGGCTCCGTTCAAAAACGAAATGTACGCCCGGATCGCCTCTGTAATCGACCCCAATAAAATCGATTACATCATTTCCAATCATGCGGAAATGGACCACTCCGGCGCATTGCCGGAAGTGATCCGTGACCTCAATCCGGAAAAAGTTTTTGCTTCCGTTGCCGGTGTCAAAGCGCTTCAGGATCATTTCCGGATCGGTGATCAGTTGACGCCTGTAAAAACGGGTGATACCATCAGTCTCGGAAATCTGAATGTCTCCTTTGTAGAAACAAAAATGCTTCATTGGCCGGACAGTATGTTCACCTATCTGGCAGAGGATAAAGTTCTGTTCTCTCAGGATGGATTCGGTATGCACCTGGCAACAAATCAGATCTTTGCCGATGAAAACGACTGGAATGTGATGGAAACAGAAATGAAACGTTACTATGCGAACATTCTGCTTCCTTACGCTCCCCAGGCGTTGAAATTGCTGGAAATTTTCCCGTCTCTCAATCTGGATATCGCTTTGATCGCACCCGATCACGGTCCGATCTGGCGCGGTGATCTTCTGCTCAAACCACTGGAACTTTACGGCAAATGGGCAGCACAGGCTCCCGCGAAACAGGCATTGGTCATTTATGATACCATGTGGCACAGCACCGAAAAACTTGCGTTTGAAATCGCAGACGGTATCCGCTCTACCGGCGTAACGGTCAAGGTCATGAATCTGGATGGTCATTCCCGCAGCGATGTCGCCGCTGAAATGCTGGATATCGGTGCATTGGTCGTCGGTTCCCCCACGATCAACAACGGTCTGTTCCCGCGTACAGCAGATGTGCTGACCTATCTCAAAGGATTGCGCCCGAAAAATCTGATCGGCGCTGCCTTCGGGTCATTCGGTTGGAGCGGGGAAGCTGTCGCCCAGATCAACGAATATCTGAAAGCCATGAACGTGGAACTGGTATCCGATGGTTTGAAGATCAAATACATCCCTGCGGAAGCAGAATTGGCACAGGCCTGGGATTTCGGTAAACAGATCGGTGAAAAACTTCTCGAAAAAGTACAATAACAACCTTAAACTTTAACATAAGGAGTATCAAACTATGGACAAGTATGTATGCAATGTTTGCGGGTACGAATATGACCCTGCAGTTGGCGATCCCGATAACGGAATCGCTCCCGGAACCGCTTTTGAAGATCTGCCCGATGATTGGACATGTCCCACTTGCGGCGTCGGCAAAGATGAATTTTCCAAACAGGCATAATTGTTATTCCTGACGGAAAAATCAAAAAAATGGCAGCAGGAACTTTTCTGCTGCTTTTTTTTATCATCATCCTGTATAAAAACGATAGAAAATTTTTACTGTTTTTCGGTGATAATTCAATGTTCCGGGCAAAAAAAATAAGGGTTAAATGGATATAAAGTCGGAATCGTCTACATTTTCTACGATTTTAACACTTGACAAATCTTTCATAAAGTGTATAATACCAACAGACAGATGAAATATAGATCCTTTTTCACGATCGAAATATTTCAGCCGATGTTTCTACAGATAATACAAGTATATGGAGATCATTTATGCCGGACAACGCTGCAAATTATCCCCGTTCCCAAGGCGGGTGGAACAAGTATGAAGGAAATCCGATTTTCGGAAATTCTCAAATCGGAACCTGCTTTGATGTTCAAACACAACTTGTTGATGGACGTTACCGCATGTATTTCTCCTGGCGTCCGAAAGACTCCATTGCCTATATCGAAAGTGAGGATGGTATCCATTGGAATGATGAGCCGCATATTGTCCTTGGACCGGATCCGGCATCCGGCTGGGAAGATTGGATCAACCGTCATTCCATTGTCCGTTTCCCGGATCGCACGTTCATGTGGTATACGGGTCAGGCACGCGGTTTCAGCCGGATCGGCTGTGCCGTCAGCACGGATGGCGAAAAGACCTTTCAGAGAGTCACCAAAATGCCGGTAATGATCCCCGAATTTCCCTGGGAAAAAGAATCAGTAATGAATCCGTTTGTTCTGTACGATAAATCCCGTCAGATCTTCCGCATGTGGTATGCCGCAGGTGAAACCTTTGAACCGAACGCCTTGGGTTATGCCGAAAGCGCCGATGGTTTGACATGGCATAAATCCCCGCTGAATCCGATCATGGTTCATGGTCATGAGCCCTACGATAAAGCAAGAGTCGGCGGCTGCGAAGTCGTTCCCGATCCCGAAACAGGCGGTTATTACATGTTCTATATCGGATACTACGATATTGATACCGCCGGGATCTGTGTGGCATACTCGCCGGATGGGATCACACGCTGGACCCGTTTGGCTGGAAACCCCATCGTATCGCCCGATCCGGGCTCCTGGGATGGCGATGCCTGTTATAAGCCATCCGTCATTCGTGATGAAGCGGCAGGCTGCTGGAAATTGTGGTATAACGGCAGAACGGCGGACCGGGAATATATCGGTATGGCACTGCATGAAGGACTCAAGCTCAAATGATCCAATAATTTACAAAATTACAACCAATTCAGGGAGACTGAGATGAAAAAGAAGAAAAAATGCGCATTAACTGAATCCACCCACCACATTGGAACCATCTGCAATAGGTCCGAAAAGAAGAAAATTTTAACGAATGTATTTTTTATCCCAACGTGTTGGGATAAAGCCTGCAGGCTTCGTTTTACGCTGATCGAACTGCTTGTTGTGATTGCCATCATTGCCATTCTTGCGGCGATGCTCCTTCCGGCTCTCGGCAAAGTAAAAAGTGTTGCAGCGGCAGCAAATTGTCAAAGCTCTCAAAAACAAATCGGACTTTACGGCGCCATGTATGTTTCTGATTATGATGATTGGATCCTCCCGGTTTCAATAACCAACACAAAAGCGCAGGGGATAGATGATTCCTGGGTTCGAATGATCGCAAAACTTTATACAAACCTGAAAACAGGATTTGCAATCAACAAATACTTTATTTGTAAAGAAGATAAAACTCCAATGATGCACACATGGCAGACAACAATCCGTTCTTCCTATGGATACAGTGATGCATTGGGCGATTATAACAGCTACGTCACCTGGAAAACAAATGCGGCTGTACAGAAAAGATATGTGCAGAAAAAGATGAAAGATATCAAACGCCCAACCATGGTCGGCAGAACCGTAGATATGATCATATCAAATGTTCCGGAAAACAACAAGCAAGTTCACTTCAAATGGAATGCAATCGACTTTGCGCCATCAACATATGCAAATTTCATCCACAACAACAAAACAAATGTCGGTTACCTTGATGGCAGTTGCAAAACGATGAACCGGGTTGAAATCGATGCAAAGAAGAAATATCTGAATCTTCAGATCAATAAATAAAAGAGCAGGTCAAAGCACAGGATCGCTTCCCTGTCGGACGTACGGAAAGCATTGAAACAGATTGCATTCCGGGGATGAAGAATCTCACACGATGGCAGAGAAGATCCTTGCTATCATCAAAATAAAAAAAATACAAAACAAGGAACGATACAGTTTATGCGTATCATGTTATGTCTGACATTCCTTCTTGCAGGAATCGTTCTTTCTGCAGAAAAAATCACTCTGGTCAAAGATGGTAAAACATCGTACACACTGACTCTGCCCGCCCAAGCTTCCGCCAGAGTGCAGCTTGCCGCAAAAGAATTACAGCTGCATTGGAAAAAGAGTACCGGCGGCGAATTGAAAATCGGTAACGGCAAAGAAGCAAAACAAATCATTCTCAAATACGATCCGACACTGAAAAAACAGGAATCAGAAATCAAAGTTCAGAATGGACAGCTGATCCTCAGCGGCGGAGATGACTGGGGGATTCTTTACGCCGTTTATGAGTTGCTGGAAAATCAATTCGGTATCCGGTGGATCTCCGCCTATGGAGATGAAAAGATTCCGAACCATAAAAATCTGACCATTGATCTGAAATCATACCGGGCGAAACCCGCCTTCCCATCCCGCGCGCAAACGATCGTTCTCGGTTACTACAAACATCCGGCATCCAAAATATTCTTTTTGCGTAACCGTATGGATAACGGGAACGAATTGAAAGATCCGGCGTATCCGGGCAGCGGCAGTGTATTTCTGCATCAGGGACCTCAA
>JAFVSW010000026.1 GCA_017503545.1 Lentisphaeria bacterium
TACAATAAATACTTCAAAATACAAACATTTTTTCCTTCTTTTTTCTTTTTTCCGCCACAAAAATTTTCAGACTTTTCTGAAAAATGTTTGAATTTGCCACAATGAAATAAAAAAAAGCGTTTGAAACGGCACTGTCTTGCAGCGGTCCGCAGCAAAGGTGTGGTTTTACTTCCATCCACCTCCGCCGGGACTGCGGCAGATAACGCCGGAAACGCTTTCTTTCAAGGCTTTTTCAAAAACTGTTAAAATTGCCTTACAGTAAATACAAACGGCAATATTACCGTCAGGACTGCAATGTCATCAAAAATTCCACGTTGGTTTTGATCTTTTTCAATTTTGCCACCATCAATTCCATGGCTTCCACCGGCGGAACTCCATTCATGGCTTTCCGCAATGTCCAGATCTTCTGCAATTCCTGCGGATGCAGCAGCAATTCTTCCTTACGGGTACCGCTGGCTTCAATGTTGATCGCCGGGTAAACACGCTTGTCAACCAGACGGCGATCCAGGTGCAATTCCATGTTGCCGGTACCTTTGAACTCTTCAAAGATCACTTCGTCCATCTTGCTGCCGGTGTCGATCAGGGCGGTAGCGATAATGGTAAGGGAACCGTGATTTTCAATGTTACGGGCTGCCCCGAAGAAGCGTTTCGGTTTATGCAACGCATTGGCATCCACCCCGCCGGAGAGGATTTTTCCGCTGTGGGGCTGCAAGGTATTATAAGCACGTGCCAAACGGGTGATGGAGTCAAGAAGGATCACCACATCCTTTTTACATTCCACCATACGTTTTGCTTTTTCAATAACCATTTCCGCAATCTGCACATGGCGTTCCGGCGGTTCATCAAAGGTGGAACTGACCACTTCCGCATTGGCACTGACACAGTTTTTCATGTCGGTAACTTCTTCCGGACGTTCGTCGATCAACAGAATAATCAGGTTGACTTCCGGATTATTTTTAATGATGGAATTGGCAATTTTCTGCATCAATACAGTCTTCCCGGTACGGGGAGGAGCCACAATCAAACCGCGCTGTCCCATCCCGATCGGTGTAACAAGGTCAACAACACGTGTGGAAATTTCATCCGGATCATTTTCCAGAATCAACCGTTTTGTCGGGAAATAAGGAGTAAGGTTGTTGAACGGAATGATCGTTTTTTTATGTTCCGGCGGCTGATTGTTGATAGAATCCACTTTGAGCATGGCAAAGAACCGTTCTTTTTCCCGGGGCGGACGGATCTGACCGGAAAGGAAGTCACCCGTTTTGACCGAGAACCGGCGGATTTGGCTGGGACTCAAATAAATATCTTCGGAAGATGGCATATAACTGTATGCCGGAGACCGGAGGAATCCGAAGCCATCGGGCAACACTTCCAGATACCCGCTGCCATACATGATTCCGTTCTTTTCGGCATTGGCGCGGAGAATTTCAAAAACCAGTTTTGATTTTTCCAATGCACCGACACCTTCGATTCCCATCTGACGCGCCATTTCGCTCAGATCCGTCATGGACATTTCCTGCATTTCAGAAATATTGACGCTGGGTTGTGTGGCATCCGGCGGCAATTCTTCCGCATTCATCTGCCCCTGATGGATCGCATTATTCAGATGGCGTGCCTGGCGGCGCAATTCTGCGTAATCCATACCGGACGCATCATCGTAACGGTAAGACGGGCCCTGTCCCTGCATCAACATGGGATTCATGTTATTGGAAGGCATCATATTACCATTCTGGGGCTGAAAACGGCGACGCTGGTTGTTGTTATTATTATTGCCCTGATTGTTGTTCTGACGGCGCTGATCCCGGTTGAATTGACGCATCTGGCGGTCGTTATTATTATTCCGGTTGTTCTGCTGTTGGCGGCGGTCATGATTATTCCGGTTGTTCTGCTGCATACGCGGTGCAGGCTGACTGTCGTCCCGCATGGCAGCTTCATCCACGACGGGGGGGAGATTGGGATTGGAATTTGCCGCGTCTTCCTGCATTTTATGCCGGCGGTGATATTCTGCGGCTTCTTCGGGGTCAAGAACTTCACCCGTTTCTTCATTGATCATGGAAATAGGCGGCGGTGCTGTAATACCGCTGATGGGTTCCGGCGGCGGCATGTAACCATCATCGTCATCCGGCGGAAAACTCGCGGCATCAAGCAGATCATCGTCGCCCGCCTGATAATAATCCATACGTTCGGGAACCGCAGACTCAATCACTTCATTTTCCGGCGGCGGCAAAGGCAGATCAGGGGATACATTTTTTGCTTCCCGGATAGTAGCGGAACGGACAACTTTTACTTTTTCATCGCCGGTCACGGGGGCTTTTTTTTCTGTTTCCTCAGCGGAGGATGCGGCGGCGGCACGTTTCAACGGTGGTCTGCCTCTGCGTTTCGGTGCCGGCGGCGGAGTTGTTTCCGGTGCGGCATTGACGGGATTGTTGTTCATTACCTGATTTTCTCCGGCATTTACAGCGTTATCCTGTTCCATTTTGTTGTCACCTCTTGTTTATCACTTGTTATGTTCTATTGTTTCTACAATTATTGCACATTGTTTGTAAAGGTCTTCTACCGTAGTGGTGTTGATCAGACCATATTTTGCTCTGGCAAGTTTTTCATCAGCAGAAATCTGAGCCGCGATTCTGCCTGCAATCTGCTGTTCATCCCAGCCGCGTTCCTGCAGCCGTTTTTTCTGCTGCTGCAAATCGGTCCAGATAGCGATTACACCATCCGTCGCCAGAGAATCCCAACCGGTTTCATATAAAAGAGCGGCATCCAGAATTACCACAGAATCCTGCGGTAATTTCTGAATCCTTGCCCGGATTTCCCTATGAATCACCGGATGTACGATTGCATTGAGTTCCGCAACACCGCATTTATCATCACCGGAAAAAACAGCATTTGCCAATGCCGGACGGTTGACGGAACCATCAGGAGCAATCACCTCTGCCCCCCAATGGGCAGTCAACTGTTCCTTTAAGTCTTTTCCGGGATTACGGTAAAGATCATGACACACGGCATCTGCATCAATGATATGCCATCCATGGGCATGAAAATATGCAGAAGCGGTCGATTTTCCGCAACCGGGACCACCGGTCAATGCCAAAATTTTCAAAATAAAAAATCCTTACGTTTTCGATATAAATAAATCTGCCAACAGAAAAAAATCAGAAATTCAAGAAAAGTGAAAGGGAGAAATCCGTTCTGTCTGACAGTGAAAAAACATTCAGACAATCTTTTCCGGAATAAGATAAGATGATATCTTTTCTGTGGATTATTCCTGTTTTACATTTCGTTTCAGTATATGACTGTCTGCTGTAAACAGGACTCTGCAATAGATGAAAAATTTTTTCATTTTTTTCATTAATGCGGGAGAAAATACCGTTTTCGGTGCTATATTATACACCGGATTTTATATTTTGTCAAGTAAACTTTTATTTTTTTTACATTTTTCAGGAGTATTTGGTATGACTTGTAAACTTTCCGACAACAAAACAAACCTTGCATCCGGACATTTCCTGGTCCTTGATGTCCTCGAATATCAAACTTCCGATGGTGCAACGCATAAGTGGGAAGCCGTGTCCAGAAAAAATACATCCGGTGCCGTTATGTTGATTCCTGAACTCATCCCATCCGGCAGAGTCGTCGTTATACGCCAATTCCGCCCCCCTGCCGCCGCATATGTCTGGGAATTTCCCGCCGGATTGGTTGAAAAAGGCGAAGATCCTGTGGTGACGGCTGTCCGTGAGTTGTACGAAGAAACCGGATATCACGGCGTCGTTACAAAATGTTCTCCGCCGGTTTACAGTTCCCCCGGGTTGACATCGGAAACCGTACAGATCGTCAACATGACCATTGAGGAAGCCGGGCAGGAAAATCCGGAACCCCATTTTGACGGTGCGGAAGAAATCGAAACATTCACAGTCCCACAGGAACAATTGTATTCATTTCTGATGGATTCGGTTGCGAAAGGGGATGTCGTCGATTCCAAATTGTATACTTACGCTTTAATGAAAAATCAATAAAAAATAGAGGCAATTTCAAAAGTTTTCAAAAATGCCTGAAAACTCTTGTTGAGATCTGAAAACGGAGCGTTTGAGGTGGTTACCCACTGGGTAGCCACCCACAAACTACCATTTCCATCTCTTCAACAATCTTTTTTCAGTCAAAATTTGCCAGACTTTTGAAATTACCTCAATAGAAAGTTCAGGCTGCAAATGTTGAAAAAAATAAAGATCGGTTCGCTCTGTTGTGTTGCAATTTTATTCTCCGGGTGTTCTTTTACTCCGGAAAAAACAGAAAATAATATCTCAAAACTGCAAATCCAAAAACGTGATTTCAGAAAAGCGATTGCCGCCCCTTATCTCAAAGACGGTATCCAACTGGATGGCGAACTGAATGAAACTGTATGGAGCAATGCCGGTGTTTTTGATGATTTTACCGTTTACAAAAAAGGAACTCAGCCCATCTCAAAAACGGAAGTCCGTATTTTCCATGATGAGGAATATCTTTATATCGGAATGAAATGTTTCGATAAAAAAGAAGATGTCCGCCCCGTTAACGGGATAAAGGGCAATCTCTGGTCCGGCGACTGCATCGAATTATTCCTGGGCAGCATGGAACCGGAACCGAGTCTGTCTCAATTCTGCTGGGGATCCGGCACAACACGCTATGCCGCCAATCCGTATTGGGACGCAAAATGCAAAATTTTTGATCATTTCTGGACCACAGAAACACGGATCAAACTTTCTTTTCTCCAGATCAATCACGGTTTACTTTCCATGCACCTGGTGCGCCAGAGCGGAAAACATAAACAATATGCCGTATGGAATGATGCGGGGATCGATTTCCAGAATCTCCCCCAATATGCGGAACTCATTCTGGGCAGTTATGATCTTGCCGCACAAATCAAATTCTGGTATCATTCCGATAAAAAACTGACCCGGTCCGAATATGAAAATCTCAATGCGCAACGGTCCGTTTCCGTTCAGAAACTGATATACGGTCCCTGGCTTTTCGGTGCATCGGAAACAGAAATGAATATCGGCTGGTACAATCACGGCAGAACCGGTGCATTTCTGGAATACCGGAAAAAAGGGGATAAAAAATTCAATATTCTCTATTCCCATGATCATAATAATTGCACGGACAAAGATAAACGGATCCATAAGGTTCAATTGAAAAATCTGCAGAAAGGAACCACATACGAATACCGGATCACCAACACATCCGGCTATTCAGAAAAACGATATCCGGAAGACGGTACTTTGTACACCTTTACCACACACGGCAAAAAAGATTTGACCATGGCAGTCTTTACCGATATTCATAACGAAGGTTACGCCTTGGCTCCGCTCCTCAAAAATAAAAAACTTATGGACAGTTGCGACATTCTGGTCAATGTGGGCGATATGCTTTCCAACAGTACCGGAGTCCTTTCCATTATCCATGGCTATCTCAATGCGCAAACCATGTATGCAAAAAATATCCCCACACTCAATTTTCGCGGCAATCATGAATATGTCGGATGTGCGCCGGGATCTTTTTTTGACGTATTCGGCACACCGGACTTCAACGGATATTCCATCAACCGGTTCGGGGATGTCTGTATTATCGGGCTGGATGTATGGAACGATCAGCAGAAACAATGGCTGAAAGAAGTGGTCAAACGCCCGGAATTTACCACCGCAAAACATAAGATTCTGTTTGCACATTTCCCGATTTACAGACTCAATGCAAACTATTCCGATACCATATATGGACTTCTGGATGGTATTTTTACAGGGAAAAATCCCACCGCAAAAATCGATCTCCTGGTTTCAGGGCATATCCACCGCGGCAGTTTCATGCCCGCAAATTCCGGTGTGACTACCACAATCGGGGATAAGATTTATTCCTTTACTTCCCACAAGGTACCGTTCCCCGTATTCGTGAATGAAGGCCCGCGGCGGTCCAGAGATAATTGCATCACGATTGTGGAAGCAAAAGGCGATTCTCTGAAAATCAAACTGATCCGCATGGATGGTTCTGTTTCCAAAGAAATCAGAATCAAATAAGGAATCACCAACGCTGTAATTCCTGTTCCATTTCTTCTTTTGATAACGTAATGAAACGGCGGAATTCCGGAGAATCTGCACCAAAGGTCATACGCACATTTTCCAGAAATCCGTTCCGTTTCCAATGGGCTCCATCTGCACTGTTCACAAAAATCCGGTACAGAAAACGATACCGGTCCTGATCCGTCGTCTGCGGTAAGTCTGCATAACGGATCCGGTTGAGAAGAAACGGATCGTGCGTGATCATCCGGGCAAGTGCAACACCATCACATCCGGTCGCTGCAATCATACGCCGGGCATCCTCTTCCGATTTGATATCGCCATTGCCGATCAGAATACGATCCGGCAGAAGTTCCCGGAATCGGGCAATGCGCGGAAGCGGATTTTCCACTGCCCGGTATTCTTCTTTTACCGTACGAAAATGGAGTATGATCAGCCGCACAGCCGTATCCCGGAGCATGGCGGCAAATGCCGGCATTTCCTCCGGCGATTCATAGCCCGTACGCATTTTTACCGAAAGAGAGATTTGTTCGCCGCAACGGGCATGGATCGCCGTAATCAGGCGATACATCAACTGCGGATCTTTCAGACAGGCTCCGCCATGACCACTGCTCATCACCTGACGGCTCGGACATCCGAAATTCAAATTGATATACGGATAACCGTTTTCCAGCAAACGATACGAAGTTTCCGCCAGGGAATCAGCATGACATCCTGCCAATTGAACGATCAGCGGTCCGGACTCATGACCGCCCCAGACACGCAACGCTTTCCGTAATGCCCTGCCGGATGGAATGGAATTTTCCCCCACACTGAAAAACGGCGTCATCCGGGTCCCCGTGATCCCGGTTTCCACTGCCGCGCGTACAAAAGCCGGGGACATCACCCCCTGCATCGGGGCAAGAATCACACGATCCGGCAAGGTCAATACCGGATCAATGGAAAGTGGTTGTGCAAAATCAAAATATCCGTTCATCTTAATTACCGGCGGGATTTTTACGCAGGATGACCGGCAGCAGAAACAGTCCGCCAAGGCAGATTATTACAGAAATAACCGGAAATACACAATATAACGGCAAACCTTTGTTCAGAAGAAACGCAATCAACAGACTGCCGGATGCCGCACATGCCGATTCCAAAATATTTTTCCCCGCGATTACTCTGCCCAATACTTCGGGGCGGGAAGTCGCCTGAATATGGGTATGCAGCGGCACAAGCCATAATCCGCCGCAAACCGCAAGCAGAAACAATTCCAGCGGCAGCAGCAGCGAACCGGGCAGATTTCCACAGAAATCATACACATTTTCATGTTTCAACGCATATCGGCTCAATCCCAATACAAACAATGCCATCAGAAAATTAAAAAGCAATACACGGCGGCTCAGATTGATATGACCGGTCCGGTAGATCCGCCGGGCAAGCCCGGAACCAATCCCGATCCCAATGGAAAATATCAGGAAAAATGCCGTACAGACTTTTTCCCCGCCGCCAAGATGATTTTTTGTCAATGACGGGATTTGTGTCAGAATCAATGATCCCGCAAGCAGAAACATACTGCAACTCAATACACAGAACCGCACCGGATATTGCCCCCAAACATCATTCTTCAGGATCCGGTAAGTGCGTACCGGAATATTCCAGTTGATCACCATCTGTTCCTGACCATTGCCAGCCATCGGAATGGAACAGGAAGCAATATAACCCAATGCCGCACAGACAATCAAAATTCCACTGCACAAAATCCCGCCGCGGGGAATACTGATCGCCAGACTGCCCCCGACAACCCCCAGAAGAATGGCAAGATAAGTCCCGCCCGTAATCCAGCCGTTCCCCGTCATGATCTCCTCTTTTTTCAATAACGCAGGGATCAAAGCATATTTTGCAGGACCGAAAAATGTACTCTGTGCGCCCATCAGAAACAGAATAACCAGCAGCAAAGGCACAGATGGGATAAGGAATCCGGCAACTGCGGCACACATCAACGGGATTTCGATCAATTTGCAAACTCTGGCACAACTGGTGCGGTCATACTTATCCGTCAATTCACCGGCAAGGGTGGAAAAAAGAAAATAGGGCAGCAGGAACAAGGCGGCGGCAAGATTGGCAAGTCCGTCCGATGCCTGTTTTGACATCATTTCCCGGTAAATGACCATGATCAGGATGGCATTTTTCAGAAAATTATCATTGAATGCGCCGAAAAACTGGGCAACAAACAAAGGCAGAAAACGTTTTGAGAAAAATAGGTTCATAACAAACCGTCATTTATTGGTAGATAAAACCGTTTGCAGATAATCTTTCATCTTATCAATGGAATCGAGAATTTCAGAATCCCCAAGTTCTTCCGCCACGGTCATAATCGTCAATATGGCTTCGTTCTTTTTCTGACGCAGCAGCGTTTCTCCGTATTCCTGAACCTGCTTGACATCTTCCATATTCTGTACTTTTCTTAAACGGCTCATCAGGGAAATCAATTCTGTACCCATCTTACCAATTCTCCTTCTGTAATATTTCTGAATTTTTTATGATCGTTTGTTCAAACGCATACGCGGATCCGCCCACGCATAACTTAAATCGGTGATCAGGTTGATCCCGACAAACAGAAATGCACCCAGTATGACAAGGGCTTTTAACATCTGCAAGTCCGAATCGTTCAACGCATTGACCCCTTCATATCCCAAACCGGGAATCCCGAAAAAACTTTCCAGCAGCAAACTGCCCGTAAACAGAAACGGCAGCACGGTCGAGGCTCTCGTGATAATCGGTGCCAACGCATTTTTCAACAGATGCTTAAAATATACCTGCCAGACCGGCAACCCTTTGGCTCGTGCGGTACGCAAATACTCCCGTCCCGATTCATTCAGAAATACAGTCCGGTAAAAACGCGCTCCGCTCCCCGTACCGCTGAAAATCCCGATCGCAACCGGAAGAAGAAGATAACGGATATCCCCCCAGCCCCAAACCGGCAACCAATTCAGGTAATAGCCGAAATACCATTGACCGAATATGATCAATGCCAGATAACTGATACTCATCCCCGCAACCGAGATCACCATGATTACACGATCGACCCATGTCCCGTGCGTCGCCGCCGATAACATCGCCAGAACGATCCCGAAAATCAATTCCCCGATAAAAATCGGCAGCATCACAAACAGCGAGGGCCACATACCACGCCATAACCGTTCCCGAATCGGTTCCCGGGTCTGCAAGGTCAAACCAAAATTGAATACATCCACATAGGGAAAGGTCTTTTTGAACGTAATCACTTCTTTCAAAGATGCCAATGCCTGGGAATCAAAGGCGTGTCGCGTCGGACGGAAAAAACGGATCTGGCGGAGTTCACCTTCCCCTGTCAAACACAGTTCCGACGGCTGACCCGGCAACACCAATTCCCCGTTTGCCGGAAACGGAAATTCTTCTTTCCCCGCGGTCAATTTCCATTGTCCGTTTCCAATAACACGCACCCGGATTTTCTCATTCTCACGGAGAAAATTCCGTTTGAAACATACGGAATCACCCTGCCGGACTTGTAATCCGGACTCTTTACTTTCCGGCTTACCGTGCAAGGTCACACCGGGGAATACAGTACGGCTTTTTGTAAAGTCGGCACCGGGATACAGTTCTGTCGTTTTCCATCGTCCGTAAAATAACGGCTTGTCTGCCCCCAGGGATTGACGCAAATTTTCAATTTCCTCCGGAGAAGGATTCTTCCCCAGCAAAGCGGCGGCGGGATCCCCTGCCGCAACCCGGAACAAAAGAAACGTCAATATCAATACCCCGGCGATGATCAAAACAGAATAACCGGTTCTGCGTATTAAATATGCCAACATAATTTTGAAACTTTCTGAAAATATATATATTTGATGCAATATACCACTGAAATGCGTAACAGGCAACCTGAAAATCAGAAATTTTTCGATTTTTTTTCAATCTCTGCTTGCCTTTTTCCCTCTTGTGTGATATAGTAATACATATTGTTACATAAAATTCAGTGCCAATGTAGCTCAGTCGGTAGAGCAATTCACTCGTAATGAATAGGTCAGCGGTTCGATTCCGCTCATTGGCTCCATTTTTTTTGCCTTTTCGACGGTTTATGCCATAGAATAAGATATCCTTTGAGCTTGAATTTTCCGGCAGTTGATAGATTTTCAATTTGAAGTACTCACGAAATCATGTAAGAAAAGACTCAATGTCCGAAAGAATTTAGAATTACTGTTAGACCAGCCCTGTCAGGGCGGCAAGAGTCAAACAGCTCCGTCTTCATTTCATTACGCCGTGACAAGCCAGGGTGGA
>JAFVSW010000176.1 GCA_017503545.1 Lentisphaeria bacterium
GCCTGACATGCTTTTCTATTGTTGTGTTTTTAACGAAGTTTTTCGCTTCTTCGTACTACTTCGACCTTTCGATCGAAACTCGTTTTATTAACGGGCTCATCGCACTATTCAAATTTTCAAGGAACACACAGAGACGCAAAATCCTGCCGGATGTTCTTCCTTGCAGAGAACTGCACAGAATACTTATTCGTCAGATCTTATACACGTTCTGTTATATATATGTTATCCGTTCAACGGATTCCATCTGAAACGCATCCGCGTCAAGCCGCGGAATTTGTTTTTCTTTTCGAATGATCACCATGCTTTGTTTTGCATGATCACTTAATATATCACACATTTTCGCATTGTCAAGTCGATTTTTTGAATTTTTTTCAATTTTTTTTTCGACTTGCTTCATTCGGCAAGACTTTTTATCGAAGAGCATCATGTTTTTTTGCATGATCATTTAATATATCACGCTTTTTGCATTTGTCAAATGCTCTTTTAAGAATTTTTCAAACTTTTTTGAAAAACTTTTAGAAGAACACCTTGCTTTCCTGCAAAAGTCTTAAAAAACATAGTTGCAGTGCAAGTTCATCACCGTCACTGCATGCTTTTCAGATTTCATCACTCGTTGTAATCAACGGAGCATATCTTATTTTTTAATCAGCACCGATGTCGTTTCCTTCATCATGCCACTTAATATATCATCGATTTTTCATTTGTCAAATTTAAAATCGAAAAAAATCGAAAAAAAGTTGAAAAAAAGTTCAGTTTTCCCTCAAAACAGCTCAAAATATCGCGTTTTGCCGCCTTTTTTCCATTTTTTCGCATTTTACCAGTCTATATCATACTTCTCCCGCTTTTTTACTGATTATTTCTTTTATATACCCTTTTTTCGCTTCTTACGCGCGCGCGTACTATATGTGCGTTTTACCTAATCTTATTCTTTCTATAATGATTGCCGTCATTACATAGATGTGTTATAAGAATTCTATCTTTCTGCGCAAGACCGTCCCACATTCCATTTTTATATAGCTGCGGAGATTGCTGGATACCAGGCAGGCGATGTGTTTTTTATCGGTTTTCACTTGCAAATAAAGCCAATCCGTGGTACATTATCTTACATTAATAATCAACAATGCACTGAAAAATTTAGGAGTATAAAGTAATATGGAAAAAAAATTACATTTTAATTACAAATGGGACGCACTTCCCGAACGGTTGTTTTACTCTGTAATCCGGGAATTTTTGGACAACGGTTGTGATCATTTTGTTATCACGGACGTTTTTCTGAAGAAAATGATTACAGATCCGGATCTGGTGGATTTTTTGAAAAAAATTTGTGCCGATATGCAGGTAAAGTTTTCTGCCGTTCATGGACTTGACGGTAAAGGTTTTGACCTTAATACTACCGATTTGGAACGCCGTCCAGCAATGTGGCAGGATCACATCAAAGCAATGGAGATTGCAGCAGAATTCGATTGCAAAAGTTATGTTGTCCATGTAGGTGCTGCACATTATTGTTATGACCGTGTTCCATTGGATGTATTGCGTCCTCTTGCCATAGAATCTTTGGAGAAATTATTACCCACTGCGGAAAAACTCGGCATGACTCTTGCTGTTGAAAACAGTTTTGAAAAACCAAATTCTGCCAAAGAAGTAATGGGATTGATCAATTATTTCGGCGATCATCCCAATATAGGGGCGTGTTACGATACCGGCCACGCAAACTGTATGCGGACTGCTCCCGGCAAAACACCGGATAAATATGAACCGTATTTTGAAAAATGCTGGTGGGAAAATGGAGTGGAACCGGAAGATAATGCATTGGAAACCATGCAGAAAAAAATCGTGACCTGTCATATTCATGATAATAACGGATACGGCGATTTGCACGGTATGCCTTTTGATGGTACGATCGACTGGTCAGAATTGATGCCCAAATTGCATGCCTGCCCCCGAATGGAATGTTTTCAAACTGAAGTCACGTGTTCGTGGGGTGAAAACTGGGCTGGAAAACTCCTGTCTCCTGTTGGCGGTTATTCCATAAAACATCTGGCTGAAACATTCCGGAAACTCGGATTTTGATGAAAAGGTACGATAACAATGATCGATCCCGACTCCATAACGGAAAATTATTGGATAACACCCCGTATTGTCCGGAGTGAAAAAGTCAATCAAATCAAAATTATTCCCCGCTATGCCAACGCCCGGTTTGACCGTGCTGACAAAATCAGCAGTGTGGAACTTTATCCTGTTTCCGGTTTAACCAGTAACCATGTTTACAGTCAAAATCCGGAATCCACACTGAAATGGCAGCTGCATGACGACGGGTCTATGAGTATTGAAGCATTTTTTGCCGGCGAACAGGAATATTCCCTGTTGGTGAAAATGGAAAAATTCGGCCATCCTGAAGGAGTGCGCTGCGACAGAAATTTGCAATTTTCTTTCTATGCTCTTGCCGGTGATCTTTACGGAAAATATCCGTTCCGCGGCGATTTACACATGCACAGTGAACAATCCGACGGTGAACTTTCTCCGGAAGCATTGGCAGCACGCGGCAGAGAATTGGGCTTTGATTTTCTTGCAATCACGGATCACGGAAAATATACGCCAAGTCTGGATGCTTGTAAAGCATTTGACCACTTGCCCGCCGGATTGCTGGTTTGTCCCGGCGAAGAAGTACAATTGGCAGATACACCGGTACATATTGTTAATTTCGGCGGCGAATTCAGTGTGAATGAAACTGCCGGAAACGATTTGGAACGTTATAAAAAAGATGCCCTGGCTTTGGCGAAAAAAATGCATTCCCTCACGCCCGGTAATGATCCGTTTCCTGTGGGAGCGGCGCAATGGGCGTTTGATCAAATCCGGAAGGGAAACGGATTGAGTATTTTTTGTCATTGTTTCTGGCAGAGACAACATTATATGATCAATGAGGCGATTACGCACGATATTATAAAAAATTGTTGTTTCGATGCCATGGAAGTAATCAGCGGTCATGGTACCAGAAATTTCTGGAGTAATAATTTACAACATTCTTATTATGAAGAATATGCAAACAAATCAGAAATTTCTGCTGTTGGATGCAGCGATACTCATTCCGCTTATCTGGATAATGAATTCGGTTGTGTTTATACGGTTTGCTGGGCAGAAGAATTGACCCGGAAATCAATCATTGAAAATATTCGTTCCGGATGGAGTGTTGCGGCAGAAGAAATGACCAATCAATCACCCCGTTTTTATGGCAGTTTCCGCCTGATACGATATGCAAGTTTTCTGCGGAAACATTATTTTCCGCAACATGATAAATTGTGTGCGGCGGAAGGGATATTGCTGAATGAAGTTCTGGCGGGCAATCAAAAATTGATCCCGGCAGTAAAATTGGCAGCCGATGCTGTGGAAAATTATCGGAAAACACTATTTATTGTCTGATAAGTAGAAAGGTTGCACCCGCAAAAGAGTGCAACCTTTTTTTTATACTGCCGTATGTGTCATTTGGTATACGGCACTTCAATATAGGTTCCTTCTTCTTCCTTCAACACATTATCGGCAAAAGCCGCTGTATCTTCACGGGTAAAAGGAATCTCTTTTTCATCCCATAAGGCAAATCTTTCACGGGCATATTGAATATAAACATTGTTCTTAAAGATCAAAGCACCTTCCGGAGTAATCGGGGGAATGTGTTTGTAAATGATTCCACGGGTAAACTGGAAAATATTCTTTTCGGTAAGATAATTTTCCGTTTCATCAGCTTTTTTCATAAAACTGTACATGGAACTTTTCATCCATCTTTCGGGAGTACATCCCCAACCGCAGCCGCCGAAACGGCAGAAGTTGTCATGAACATGAATGTTTCTGGTGATACTGTATTTGTTGTCGGTGTTATAGTATTCAAAGAACCAGAAACAATATTCCACCAGATTGTCAAAATATTCCACATTTTCCTGCGTATAGCAGTTTTCCTTGTCCCAATGGCATTGATGGGTGATGCCGGTATCATAAATCTGATAAATCCAGTTGTTCCATACCTTGAAACCGTTGCAGCCACCGTAAACTTCAACTGCATTACCGAAACGGATATTCATGGCAGAACTTATGATGGACCCCCCTTTTCTCCAAAGCACGGAACCTCCGACATAATCAATAATGCAATTGCGTACTTCTCCCCGATTATGAGTTAAAAAACTGATGCCGTGCGCACCTGTCATGGTGATATGCAGATTGTCAACGGTCAAATCTTCACGAAGTCCCTGACGGAAACAGAAAAGGTGGACATTTTCACCGATTTCTATACGTTTGAAACGTTCTCCGGGATTTTGTTCACTTTTAAGGTAAAACTTGTCTGTATCAAGATCGCTGAAAAATTCAAGATCATTTTTCAAATGCAGCGGGATCTGCTCCATACCAGGCTCATGTGGAACGGAAAATCCCAGCAGCGCATCATATTTTCCGATGATCCGGGGATCATGATCAAAGGAAACGACACCCACATTTTTCAGTGGAACAGTACATTCCCAAATACCTGGAACACTGCTTTTCACCCATAAAGAAGGATCCGCATAGTTTCTTTTTGATCCGCAAATAACAGGCTTATCCCCACTGCCCCATGCGGAAAAAGTAATTCCATTCTTATTGCAATTCACGCTGCCTCTGAAAAGATCACCTCTGCGGAACAATACGGCATCCCCCGGTTCGAGGGGAAGTTGTTCCACCATTTCAAGCGATTTCAATGACTTTTCGGGAGAAAGTCCATCATTATTATCACATCCTTCACTACTGAAATAATAGCATTTTCCGGGGAAAGATTCCGGCAGCGGATCGGTGGATGAAAGCACACGGTCTTTCATTAAATCAGCTTTGATCTCAAATTTCTCAAGATCGTTCCAATTTTTTGTAATGATATAATTTATCATATTATTTTCTCCTGTTTTGATCGGATAACGTATTGCGTTCCCAGAATACACCGTCAGTATACCCCTGGATCGCAGAGATTTCTTCTGCTTTTTTCAAACGAGCAAGAGCCCAGCAGCAATATTCCTGATTGATTTCGATACCGGCAAAATGACGTCCCAACTTTTTCGCTGTGACAGCTGTTGTTCCGCTGCCGCAGAATGGATCAAATACAAAATCGCCCGGTTTGGAACTGGCAAGAATCAATTTGGCTAATAATTTTTCCGGTTTCTGAGTTGGATGATCCGTATTTTCCGGCATGGACCAATAAGGAACGGAAATATCATCCCAGAAATTGGAAGGATATGTCAAACGGTATTTGCCTTCTTCCGATTCCTGCCAATCTTTCGGTTTACCTTCGCTTTTATACGGGGCAATCACTTTCCGTTTCATTTTGACTGCTTCCACATCAAAATAATATTCATCACCATGCGTACCGAACCAGATATCTTCGCTGCAATTTTTCCAATTCCGTAATGCACCTCTGCCTTTTTCACGCTGCCAGATAATGCGATTACGGACAGTCAGATATTTTTCCATAATCATATATCCTGCCGCCGAACACTTCCAATCACCGCACAAATATACGGATGCACCGGGTTTAAGCAAACGGAGCAGTTTCGGGAACCAGGATTCCAGATATTGCATGTATTCTGCATTGGACATGGCAGAGAATTTACTGCCGTTGAAATTTTTATCCAGATTATACGGCGGATCCAGAATCAAAAGATCTACAAATTTATCCGGCAGATAATCAACAATTTGCAAAAAATCACCGCACATAATTCTATCCCGGAACTGACGGAGCGTCAATGATTTTTCCGGAATCAGAATTTTCTTTGAAAACCGTTTTTTCTCTGCTTCGGAAAGAGTCAGAGTCCGGTTCCGACCGGCACGCTGCGGGGATGTTTCCATAAGTTATCCAACTGTATTTGTAAGCAGATCCAATGTTTTCTGTAATGCACCGCGGTTTGCCAGAATGGTGTTTTGCGCTGCAATACCAAGTGCTTTTGCTTTTTCCGGATTCTGCAGATATTCCATCATGGCAGTTACCAGCTGATCTTCATTTTCCACTGTGCGGACGGCATTGTTTTTCTTCAATGCATCAAGAGCCTGACGGAAATTTTTCAGTTTCGGACCGCTGATAATGGGTTTGCCCATCACCGCCGGTTCGATGATATTCTGCCCTTCATCATTACCCGCAAGAGTCTTGCCCATGATCACTACATCCGATGATTTGATAAATCCGGCAAGTTCTCCTGTTGTGTCCGCCAACAACACATCCAGTTCCCCTTCCACAGGCATACCGGTACTGCGGCGATGATACCGGAATGATGTCTGGGACAACATTTTTTCGATTTCGCCGCCGCGTTCAGCATGACGGGGTACCATAACGAGTTTTGCATTTTTTACTGTTTCCCGCACTTTAGTAAATGCGGAAATAACAAGAGGTTCTTCCGGTGAGTGAGTGGATGCAGAAATTACAATACCATCGTGAGAAGTTCCGAAAATGGATGAGAAATCAAATCCGACACCTTCCGGCGGAGTCTGATCGAATTTAATATTTCCTGTAACAATAATCTTTGAATCAACATCCGGTGCAATCTGATTCAAACGGTCTTTATCCGTCTGTGTTTGTACCCCGATGGCATCAAAACAGCGTAGTACCGGCGCAAAAAATGCGCGGAACCGACGATATCCTTTGAACGATTTATCAGAAATACGGGTATTGACCAGAATATTTTTAACCCCCATTTTCTTTGCCATGCAAATCATGTTGGGCCATAATTCTGTTTCAAAAATCACCAATGCGGACGGACGGATCAAATTCAACGAAGTCCGCACAAATGCAGTCAAATCAATGGGACAGAAAATGACGATTACATTTTTCGGACATTTATTTCTTGCAATTTCCTGTCCGGTAGTGGTTGTGGTACTTAAAATAAATTTCTGATCCGGCGCAATTTTCACCCATTTATTGAGAACTGTCAAAGCAAGATTGGTTTCTCCGACACTGACCGCATGGAGCCATATGCCGCCCTGAAATTCCCGGAGCTGGAGTTTTTTCTCATTGGAATAAATACCGAACCGTTCCCAATAACTGGCTTTATGTCCGGGCCGACGGATCAATTTCCAAATCAAACCGGGCAGAAAAAAGGGAAAGACAAGAGGAAAGAAAAGTCTGTAAATGAATAACATCATACGGAATATACCTTATCTGAGGAAATACAGAAATATTGCAAATACTGCCCCGTTGATCAATAAACTGTCAACCAGGTCAAACACACCACCGATACCGGGAATCACATGCCCGGAATCTTTCACGCCGCAAGTACGTTTGAAAGCGGATTCCGCAAGGTCACCAGCCATACTGCCGAAAAACAGGATCGCACCGGCAACCAGAGACAACCACAAAGGCAAACCGAATTTACACATCGGCCAGATGATATAACTGGCACCCATGGCACAGAGAATACCGCCAACAGCACCTTCATAAGACTTTCCGGGGCTGATGGAAGGAATCATTTTATGATTTCCACCCTTACTCAAAGCATTGGTCACAGTACCGACAATATATGCACCAATATCAGAAATCTTTGTAATCAGAACAAGATACAGGAAAATGTACGGACTGCAGTGATAAAGCCATGTCAGCAATACAATGGGAACTGCAAAAAGAAAATATGCAGCCGTGGAATTGAGGATCGACCGCATAGCATCCATTTGATTTTTGGAAAGCAGGAATAAACTCCATTGGATCACAATAAAAGCTACAGCAGCGACAATAGCAAAGTTATACCATTGCAATACGGCAAATAATGCAGTCAAAGCGGCAAATGCGGGAGTGATATTCCGGTTTGCCTTGTTGTCGGATCCGATAAGAATTGTAGTAAATTCCCGCACGGAAAAAAAGGATAACAAAACGACCAGAAGACCGAAAATTGATTTTCCAAGTGTTCCGTGATTAAAAATAGCGGTAAAAAACAAAGTTAGCAGAATAACACTGCTGAACGTACGTTTCAAAAAAGTTTTCATGGTCTTCCTCCAAATCTCCGATTTCTTTTATAATACGTATTAATTGCTTTATCCAGTTCTGCATCATCAAAATCCGGCCAGTAAATGTCCGTAAAATAAAATTCCGCATAAGAAAGCTGCCAAAGCAGAAAATTACTGATCCGTTCTTCCCCGCTGGTACGGATCATTAAATCCGGATCCGGAATTCCGGGCAGATACAAATGATCGGCAACGGTCTGTTCGGAAATGGAATCCGGATCAATCTCACCGGCCTTGATTTTATTTCCGATTTTGCGGACGGCATCCGTGATTTCCTGTCTGCCGCCGTAATTGAGTGCCAGAATCAAAGTATATTGATAATCTTCCGATGTACTCTGAATAACTTTATTCAATCGTTCCACGCAGAATTCCGGCAGTTCTTCCATTCTTCCGGTAACAAGGAGGCGGATTTTATTTTCTTTCAATTTCTGCTGATTTTCATCCAGAAATTGAGCAAGCAAATCCATCAGAAAACTGACTTCTTCCTGAGACCGTTTCCAGTTTTCCGTACTGAAAGCATACAAAGTAACATAAGAAATGCCATGCTTACGCATACTTTCCATAATATCGATCACCCGCCGGGCACCGGCGGAATGACCTTCCGAACGCGGCAGATCCCGTTCTTTTGCCCAGCGGCCATTGCCATCCATGATGATGGCGATATGTTTCAATGAATCAGTTTTGTCCATAAAAATATTCTTCCAACATGATACAAAGTGTATGATACATAGACAAATGGTATTCCTGGATCCGATACGTTTCACGGGAAGGAGCTTTCAGAATCACATCCGCAAATTCCTCACATTTTCCGCAATTTTCACCGGTAAACAAAATGGTTTTGATTCCCAATCCTTTTGCTGTCCGGAAACACTGGTATACATTTTCTGCATTACCGGATGTACTGATACCGAGAACAACATCGCCTTCTTTGCCAAGTACAAATAATTGTTGGGCATAACAATATAACGGATCGACATCATTGGTAAAAGCGGTACTCAGAGAAGGATGCCCCAACAGGGAAACAGCACGCATACCGGGCTGAAGGATATCCAATAAAGCCGGATCCCCACCGTTCTGAATGAACTTTTCTCTGAATTCAGGAGAAACCTGTCTTTTCACAACAAAATTCTTCATTAATTCGCCAATTATATGCTCACAATCAGCGGCACTGCCACCGTTTCCGCAAAAAAATGCAATTTTGCTATTGACAAATGCGTTTTGGAGTGTAATATATACCTTGTTGAAGTTTTCGGCAGCCGGAAAGAGTTCCGGGAAGCGCCGGAAAAGGTCTTCAGCGTACTTATTGACATTTTTGTTGATAATCATATAACTATCCTGGTTGATTTGTTGATGAACTGTTCTAATGTTAATAGAACACCATTTATTAAAAAAGTCAATCATAAATATCAACATTTTTTCAAATAAGTACAAAATGAGGTGAAAAAAAATGAATTATTAACATAATTAACAGTCCTACTACTAATTCTTTTAAAACCGGACTGGAAATTTTGAAATATTGAGCTATATTAATTTGTTCACAAGAAAGGTGGCAAAATGAAAATCAAAGTCAATCAGGAAACATTATGTAAAGCACTTCAGAAAGTGACAAACATCATCGGCAGCCGTACTACGCTTCCGGTGCTTGCCAACGTCTGGATGCATGCCGAAGAAAACAAATTAACTATTGTAACCACAGATTTGGAGATCCGCTATGTAACGGAAATCCCCGCTGAAGTGGAAGAAAGCGGAAAAACTACTCTGCCCGCCAAGAAATTGCTGGGGCTTGTTTCCCGTTTTCACGGTGATATCACGATTGAAAGTAATGAAAATTATCATTCCATGATCCGTTGCGGTTCCGCAGAGATTATGCTTCTCGGTCTGAATCCCGATGATTTCCCCGTGCTTACTTCTTTTGAAGTGATCCGTACCATTCAGATGAAACAGGCTGATCTGGCTGAACTGATCGAAAAAATCTCCTATGCTGTCAGTGTGGAAGATTCCCGTAAAGTTCTCCAGGGTATCCTCCTTTCCGTACATGAAGGCAAAATCACTGCTGTTGCAACCGATGGAAAACGTCTTGCTCTTACAGAAAAAATGTTGGAAAACGTTCCGGAAGGCAGCGATGGCGATATCATTATCACTTTGAAATCCGCACAGGAACTCAAACGTGTTATGGATAAGACCAGCGATGTCACCATGGAAATCGGTGAAAAACAGATCACATTCCACCTCGGCGATACTACGATCACTTCCAAATTGATCGAAGGGGTATACCCCAATTACCGTCAGGTCATCCCCGCTTCTTTCAAAAAGAATATCGGGATTCAGTGCGATCAGTTCATCTATGCGTTGGAATTGTTGAGTGTTACTCTTGCAGATTCCACCAGTCCGCTGGTCAAATTGACTTTCAAAGATAATCAGCTCCGCTTTGATGCAAACAGCAATATCGGCGAAGGGAATGAATCCATTGCGATCGAATATGAAGGGGAAGAAATGTCCGCTTCTTTCAATCCTCATTACCTGCTGGATCCGTTCAAACACCTTCCAAACGATCAGATGTTCCTGAAGATCAACGATGTGGTCAGCCCCATTGCTTTGGAAACAACCGATGGTTTCCTTTATGTCATCATGCCGATGCGTAATAAATAAGCATTACATTGGTTCTTGATGTATGGATTTCCGGGTCGCTTTCTGCATCGGAGAGCGGCCCGTTTTTTCTTTTTAACGGCACTGGTTCATGATCGATTCCCTGGTTTTACAGAATTTCCGCTGCTTTGAATCTCTTTCTCTGCAGTTCAATAAGAAACATATTCTCCTTTCCGGTTCCAACGGACAGGGGAAATCTTCTGTTTTGGAAGCTGTCTTTTTCCTTGCCAATCTGCGTTCGTTCCGTACCGCACGAATTTCTGATTTGTTCCGGATCGGTTCCCAATCTTTCCGGATCCATGCTTCCGCACATATCGGTGCTTTTTCGTAGAAATTTGAAATCGAACAGAACGGATCGGCAAGAAGATTACGGATTGACAGTAAAACAATTGCCCGTTCCAGCGATTTTTGCGGCGGTTTGAGAACAATTGCGTTTCTTCCCGATGATCCGTTGATCCTTACCGGTTCCTCCCAGCAGAGACGCCGTTTCTTTGATATGTTTATTTCTATGATGGACCGGGAATATTTCCGCAGTCTTCAGAAATATTCTACTGCATTGAAAACCCGGAATCTGCTGTTGCGGGATCCGAATATGAAAACCGATGTGCTGGATGCCTGGGACGAGGTTCTTGCGGAAAATGGCAGCAAAATTGTTGCAATGCGCCAGACTTATTCCCGTATTCTTGCCGATTTCATGCGCACTTTATTGCAGAATTTACGCCCCGAAATGGCAGATTTGAAAATTTTGATGCGCTATACAAGAGAAACGGAAACAAAAGATGGATTCCGGAACCGGTTGAAATCACAATTCAACAGAGACCGGACCGCACGTTTTACTTCCAGCGGACCTCATGCCGATGATTTTGATTTTCTTTTCGATAATAAATCATTACGTGTTTGCGGTTCACGCGGACAATGCCGGATCGTTTCCTTTGCTATGAAAATGGCTGAATTGGAAATCGTCAACAGCCGTCCATCCGGTAAAACTGTAGTGTTGATCGACGATGCCGCTGCCGATCTGGATCAACGCGCAAGAGAGGCTTTTTACAATAAAATTGAGTCGGCAGCACAGATATTTCACGCTTCCACCGATCCTGACCCCATTTTCAATGCGGAGCAGGCGCAAATTATAATCCCGGGACAAAGGAGTCAGCAATATGTTTAATCATATCGTATGCCGTTATAACGAAATTGCAACCAAAAGCGGAAACCGCGCCATGTTTGAACGTCGTTTGATCGATAATATGCGTGCCGCATGTTCCGATCTGGATACCAAACTCCGGTTCAACCGGATTCGCGGCAGAATCGTGATTTATCGCGATGAAAATAATGAATTCACACAGGAAGAAAAAATTGCCATTACACAACGGCTGGAACGCTGTTTCGGACTCGATTCCTTCTCTTTCTGTCTCGAAGGGGAACGCTCCATGGAAGCCGTGGAGGAAATGATCCGCAAAACGGTTCCCGCCATGTTCGCTCCTTTCCTGGAAAAAAATGGGGTCGTTCACTTCCGGACAAGGGCTAGACGCGCCGATAAACGGTTTCCCGGTACTTCCAAAGATATTGAAATCGCCGCCGCTACCATCGTGGAAAACATCATGGGGGAAGGGAAAGTCAAAGTCAATCTGGATCACCCGGACGTCTCCATCGGAATTGAGATCCGGGAAAACAATTCTATTTTGTATTATGACAGTATTCCTGCTCCAGGTGGACTCCCTGTCGGTTCCAATGCCCCTATGCTGGCTCTGCTTTCCGGCGGGATTGATTCCCCGGTAGCGTGTCAAATGGCTATGAAACGCGGCTGTCATGTGGATTTTCTTACCTTCCACAGTTATCCTTATACTCCCCGCGGAACGGTGGAAAAGGTTCAGCGTCTCGCAGATATCATCAATTTATATCAAACCCCGCGCGGGATCCTTTACGCTTGTAATATTTCTGAGATCCAGAAATTGATCCGGGATAATTGTGATCCCAGATACCGTACTGTTCTTTACCGCCGTATCATGATGCGTCTCGCTTCCAAACTTTGTACAGATAAGAAACGGTATGCCATTGTTACGGGAGAATCTATCGGACAGGTCGCCAGTCAGACCGTGGAAAATATGTCCGTTATCGAAAAAGCGTCCGATTACCTGATCGTCCGCCCGTTATGCGGTTTTGATAAAAACGAAACGATCCGCCGTGCGGAAGCCATGGGTACATTTGAAACATCCATTGAGCCAATGCCGGACAGTTGTACGGTTTTTGCCCCGGATTCCCCGGTACTCCGTGCAAAACTTCACACAGTGGAATACGAAGAATCCAAGATTCCGGATCTGGAAAATGCCATCCAGCAGGCATATGATACCATGGAAATTTATTGAAACAGCCTTAAAAATCAAATTCAGTAATGCCGTCTTCGATAAGATACGGCATTTCTTCGTGAACTGTGGCTCCGGCGGAAATTTCTGCCGGGTCCAGTTTCAGATATTTTAATTCTGCATTGGCTAGCAATATTTTATCAAGCGTGTATATTTCTGCTTTGATGACGGAAAAACGGCGGGTATCACGGATCAATTCGCCGCGTGCAAATAAAAATTCTTCATAAGGAACCGGTTTGCGGAAATCGGCAGAAAGACTCATAGTAACACCAAAATCATCTTCGCAGCCATCGTGAGCAGCCCACATGGCACGCAATCCCATTTCATCCAGCATGGCAGTGATCATGCCGCCGTGGACACGCCCCGGATAGCTTTGATGATTGACGGAAAACTTGAATTTGCTCATAACGGAGCGATCTTCCATGTTGTAAAAGGGAGCGCGGATACCGGCAGGATTATCCAATCCGCAAATAACACACATTCTACTGTTTCTCTGTTTGCTGATAACTTTCATTGTGTGATATTCTTTCTGTATTGATAACGGAAAATAGATGAGAAAGTGAAAAAAAAGACAAAAAAAATGGTGGCTAGTGCCGGGCTCGAACCAGCGACCTGTGGATTATGATTCCAATGCTCTACCAACTGAGCTAACTAGCCATCAAATTACTATAATATACATCCATCCTGATAAAATGCAAGTAGAAATCAGAAAAAATTTTGATTTTTACTGCATTTTATCTCAAATTTCCGCAGATATCCCATAATTTTTCGGTTCTTCGACGGTTTGTGCCACAATTATGCACAAAAACACCTGATAAACAAATACAGAATGTAGAATCGACCAGTTTTACACGAAAAAAAAGCACAAATCTAAACGTCCGAATAAACCCGGATTTATCGATAGACAAGCCCTGAAAGGGCGGAAAGAGTCAGACAGCCCAGGGTGGAGCAGAGCGCAACCCTGGGATTAACGCATCGAACCACATTCTCCATGACAGCCACCGCGATGACGGCGTTTCGGTAGAAACGGACTGCATCGTGGTGGCAATGACATTCCCGGAAACATCATTGCA
>JAFVSW010000027.1 GCA_017503545.1 Lentisphaeria bacterium
GGGAATCCATTCCCCATCTTTCCGGGCATAATTCAAATACAGCATGGAGGCAACCGCATCCACACGCAAGCCATCCACATGATACCGGTCAAACCACTGCATAGCACTGCCGGCAAGGAAAGATTGTACTTCGTTCCGCCCGAAATTGAAAATATAGGTTCCCCATTCTTTCTGTTCACCCTGACGCGGATCCGCATGTTCATAAAGACAGGTGCCATCGAATCGTCCGAGGGAAAACGCATCTTTCGGGAAGTGCGCCGGAACCCAGTCCAGAATCACACCGATCCCGTTTTTGTGCATGTGATCAACAAAAAACGCAAAATCTTCCGGCGAACCGAAACGCGCACTGGGCGCATAAAATCCAGTCACCTGATACCCCCAGGACATATCAAGGGGATGTTCGCTGACCGGCAGTAATTCCACATGAGTATAGTGCATTTCCTTGAGATATGCCGCTAATGCCACCGCAATCTCACGGTAATTGGGAAACTCTTTTTCTTCCGTTGCAGCGGGCAGCCCCGGAATACCCCATGATCCCAGGTGAACTTCGTAAATATTCACCGGTTCTTCCAGAATATTCTTCTGCGCCCGTGCCGACATCCAAGCGTCATCCGTCCAGACAAACGGCTCCGGACGGGGTACGATTCCCGCATTATCAGGGCGCATTTGAGTTTGTCCGGCATATGGGTCAAGTTTCAAAACAAGATCTCCGGCTGCCGTGCGGATCTCATATTTATAAATATCACCGGCTTTCAAACCGGGAATAAAAAGATCCCAGATACCGGATTGCCCCAACAAACGCATGGGGTGACGCCGCCCATCCCAACAATTGAAGTCACCGACAACGGAGACCCGGACCGCATTCGGAGCCCAAACGGCAAAGGTCACGCCGTTGACGCCGCCCATATCACATTCGTGCGCCCCCATGAATTCCCATACCCGTTCATGCTCTCCGCGATTGAACAGATAAAGGTCCATTTCCCCGGGATGCGGCATGAATTGATACGGGTCTTCCGCCGTAAAAACAGTATCACCATACCGTTTTTCCAGCCGATAAGCAAAATGTTTTTTTCTGCGGGAAAATGTAATACCGAATAATCCGCCATCATGCAATTTCTGCATGGGATAACGCCGGGTATCGGTCAGAAGCGTAACGGATTCCGCACCGGGATCGAAGACACGGACAAGAACCGAGCCGTCAGGCGCATTGTGCATTCCGAGAATGGAATGTGGATCCTGTATCGTACCTTCCAACAGCTGCTTTAAAATAGAATACGGAGGGAAAAGCGGATCATTTTTCAAATCTGATTTACCAGACATATAACTACTCCGTTTCTCCCCCCGTAACAAAGCAAAATAATCAGAAAAACAGATTATTTGCCGTTGACAAGGACTTCTGCGATCTGAACAGCGTTGAGTGCAGCACCCTTCAGGAGCTGGTCACCGCTGACAAAGATATCCAGACCGCGTTTATCGGTGCGGGATACATCCTGACGGATACGGCCTGCGAGGACATCGTATTTTGTCGTTGCATCGAGCGGCATCGGATAGATCTTGTTTGCGGGATCGTCGCAAACTTCCACACCGGGAGCTGTGCTGAGGATTGCTCTTGCTTCTTCCGGGGTGATTTCGTTTTCAAATTCCAGGTTCAAAGATTCAGAGTGAGCGCGGAGAACAGGAACACGGACGCATGTGCAGGAAATCCGGGCTTCCGGCAAGTGCATGATCTTGCGTGTTTCTTTGACCATCTTCATTTCTTCTTTGGTATAACCATTGTCCTGGAAAACGTCAATGTGCGGGAACAGGTTGAATGCCAAACGCTGTGCCATGTGTTCCACTTTGACTTCTTCGCCAGCCAATGCGGCTTTGGTCTGTTCGATCAATTCCGCCATTGCTTTGGCTCCGCCGCCGGATGCAGCCTGATAGGTGCTGGCAACCATGCGTTTCAAACCTTTTGCCTTATGAAGAGGCCAGACAACGACACACATAATGGCGGTTGTGCAGTTCGGGTTCGCAATGATACCTTTGTGTGTGAAAACATCTTCTGCGTTGACTTCGGGAACAACCAGCGGCACATCCGCATCCATACGGAAACAGCTGGAGTTATCGATCATCACACAACCGGCATCCACACATGCGGGTGCAAATTCTTTGGAAATGGAACCGCCGGCACTGAACAGGGCAATATCAATACCCTTGAAAGAATCTTTTGTCAATTCTTCCACAGCAATTTCTTCCCCGTGGAATTTGAATTTTTTGCCAACAGAACGGGCAGATGCCAAAAGTTTAATCTCAGAAACCGGGAAATTACGTTTTTCCAGCGTTTCCAACATTTCAATACCGACTGCACCGGTTGCGCCAACGACAGCGACTTTTTTTCCATTACTCATAAGATTACAACTCCATTGTAATTTGTTACTTGTTGTATAATTACTTATAATATACATCACTCATGATGCTTTTTCAAACAGAAAAAAGCGCGTCTGTGCAATTTTTTTTGATATTTTTTTCAACTCCTGACATCCGCCATATCCCGAATTCTGCGCAAAATTTCATCCTCAAGCACGCACTTCCGGCGTATTGAACGGACTGATCTGATAACGGCAATTCCCGGTCCGGTCATATTCCGTAATCTGCATATCCCATACGATCTGACGAACCATAGCCGCTGCCGCCTGTGTGGAAGAACGGGGGTGAATCGGCGGACAGTTATTCCCCATCCATGCTGCCATTGCGCCGTACAGATATTCAAACACCATATCGTTGGAATGATTTCTATGCCAGGTCGTCATCAAATAGCCGTACAATTTTTCACGATCCGCCATTTTACCGAAGGAAAGTGTACCTTCTGTACTGAGCCAGGGACATACCAGCACATCAAAACCTTTTTCTTTGAAATAACGGCTGGTGCACCAATCCGGTTCTTTCTGTTCTTTTTCATCATACGGATAGTTGTATTCCCAATCACAAATAACCATATCACGGGGGATCCGTTCCAGCAAACCTTTGGTATACGGATTACCGAACGCATAATACCCTTTCCAGCGGGGATCGCCTTCGGTCAGCAGCATATCATGCCACATCATCGCTCTGGCTCCGCGATCTGCCAGCAAATCACGAAATGTCTGAATATGATTGGCAATCACGTCTTCAATATCGGACTTCCGGCATACGGCACAGGAAAACGCATCGTGCGCTTCATCAAAGCCAATATGGAAATACGGCGGATTGCCGAAAAATTCATGCAATTCACTAACAAGATCTTTCAGAACAGATACCGTTTCCGGATTCGTCAAACACCAGCTCCAGCCGTCCGGTTCGAATAACGATTGCAATTCCGGATGAAAATCAAGCATCGTATGTTTTCCGGAACCACCGCGTGCCCAGGAAGCATGGCCGAACAGATTGATCTGCGGGATCATGGTCAACCCCAATTCCTTACCCAATGCCAATATCCGTTTGAATTCACAACGGGGCACTGCTTTTTCCGCCCAGCAGAATTCCGGATGGGATTCATACGGGAAAACACCCCAGGATTCCAATACCACCGCATTGAACTTAAAATAAGAGGCAAGACGGAGCTGTTTTTCAATTTCAAATACCGGTGTTTCCGGGAACCAGCAAATATGAACACCACGGAATGACATCGCAGGTTCGTCTTTGATTTCACAGGGAATTACGATATATTCCGAAAAATATTTCACGCCCCGTTCCGTTTCCGCAAGCTGACGGATCGTATTCAATGCATTACGCACTCCAGCCACATCTCCCGCTTCAATGCGGATACGGTTTTCATTGACAGAAAGCAGATATCCTTCTGCCTTGATTCCATCATTCGCAGGATAATTTGTGATTTGCGGTTCCATTTTCCAGTTATTACGGAATGCATTGACGACCATGGATTCCAGACCGGCGGGCACCGCCAATTCCACCTGACATCCATTCTTGATGCGGAAAAATTCCCCGTCAAAGAATTCAACATTGTTGGGATACGGAACCAAACGGTTTTTCAAATGATTGAGAGAACGATCATCGATCATGTTTTCACCTCTTGTTATATTTTTTGTTTCAAAACGCGGATAAACTTTTCCGCTTGAAAGTAGTATACATCCGGATTTTATACTATGCCATTTGAAATCCGATTATTTTTTTATGAAAACCGATTAAAAAAACAAAAACACAGCTGTGAAAACTTGAATAAAGCCCGTAACCACCTAATGTTCAGCTTATTTGCGGCAATGAACGCAAAATCAAACAGAAACCATTTCCATAATATTTTTGATATACTCAACCGCACATCGGACATCATTTTCCTGTTCCGGACCGAAAGGTAATTCCCGTTCGATCACCAGCGGACCGGAAAAACCACAGTTCAAAAGCCGGGTAAGCAATTCTGCGAAATGTGTTTCACCTTTTCCAAGAACCGTTTCTTTCCCATAGGATCGATCCGGAGTCGGACGCACTGCATCTTTACAATGTACAGCTTTGACGCTGCCGATCATTTTATCAAGTAACACAGCAGGGTCATCCCGGTTGTAAATCAACAGATTTGCGGGGTCAAAATTAACACCTGCCGCAGGAGAATCCAGAAGTTCCAGTATATGTTTGAATTGTTCCACCGTTTCATCTCCGGTCTCAAACAGAAACATCTGATCGTTCGCCGCCGCAAATTCTGTAAGCAGCTTCAATTCGGCAATGATCTTTTCAAATTGCGGAGTATCCTCTTCCGGAAACCAGCCGACATGACACAGGATATACCGGGTCCCGAACAACCGTTTTGCCCAGTTCATCTGCCGGCAGGAAAGAAGCATCCGTTCTGTGCGTGTTGATTCGGGAACCAATCCAACCCCGTTTCTGGCATCCGACCAATTCTGATTCGGAAAAGAAAGAAACATGGATGGCACGGTTAGCGAATAACGCTCCAACAGCTTGCAAAGGTCATCCGTATTTTTGCGCGCCTCTGCAGATGTTGCCAGATGTGTCTCATAAACACCGGCAATCTGTATGGAATCAAGTCCGATTTCATGGTAAAATGCAATCCGCTGTTCCGTAACATCTGCACAACGGATCATGGTTCCGATTGGTATATTTTTCATTTGGTACTGCTTTCTGTATATTCCGGTAAATTTTTATTTCAGCGAATCCAGCTTGACTGTCGTCCCTTCATTGACACGGATCAATTTAAGTTTGCCATCAATGGAATAAATGACCTCAAATTTCTTTGCAACGCCAGGGGCAGGGTCACCGAATCGGTTGTTTGCCACAATATCTTTTTTCGCTTTGACTTCATTCTGTACGATTTCTGTTACATCTTTCACTTTTCCCTTTGCCCCGTAAACTGCTTTTACAATGGCAAACTCTTTTGTGGGTTTCAACGTTTTTGTGTCAATCAAAACCGATTTGATGCCGGAAGCCGCAAATGCCGCAAATGAACAGAGTGAAAGTGTTGTTGCATAAAAAACTTTTTTCATGATGTTTTATCTCCATGGTTTGGTATTAAAGTTTTTGGAATCAGTATATTTTTCACAATGCAAATCAGCAAAAACAAAATTTGCACCGCGGGGATGGGATACATACGGACGGAACGGATATGTTTTCCAATCACCCCAGGAACTCAAATAAAGTGCTTTCCATGTTTCCGTCCCGGGAAAATCCAGGGCTTTCCATTGTTCCCCCATCAGCGGAACTCTGGAAGTGGAAATATTTTTGATTTGCGACATCTTATAGATATTGGCGGAATTCGGGCCGATAAACACACTGTTATACGTGATCTGCGCCCCGAAAAATGCATTATATCCGTAAGAAACCGGTGTCGGAATACGGTAACTGATCAAATAATTATTGGTCCCCAGAAATTTACTCCCCGTATTGGCGGAAGGACAAGTCCAATAAGGAGAAAGCAGTTTCCGGTTGTTTGCGGCATTACTCCCGATAGCTGAAAGTTTACGGCAGACAGGCATCCCCGCCAATTCAGAGGTAATCATAGTTTCATGGTAAAGATAGGTGTCGGAACCATTCTTTGCAACAGCAGGAAGCAGAGCATCGTTGGATGCCGTAACGTAATTCATCCAGAACATACCCAATTGTTTTAATGTATTGGTACAGGATGTGGCACGCATAGTCTCCTTAACCTGCCCCAACGCAGGCAGCAGCATCGCCGCCAGAATCGCGATGATGGCAATCACGACAAGTAATTCGATCAAAGTGAAAAATCTCCCGCGATCTGCCGTTTTTCTGTTTTTAATACGCATAATGTTTACTCCTTTATTTTATGGTTCAATCAATATATCAGATGAAATGCCATTTCCTGTAAAACGGTACGTGCCGTCTCCATTAGATACCGTTCTGCCGTATTGCGATTTCAGTCCGTTGTTCCCGACGGTCAGGATCGCGCCGGATTTTCCCGGACCGCATGCCGTAATCACGACACACAGTTTTCCGTTTTTACGGAACGCTTTGGCATCAATCGTTGCACCGGTATGGGAAACGACTTTGATTTTTCCGGCGGGCTCCGTACTGAACAGCCAGGGCTGCAGCCGTTTGAGCATTTGTACCGCATTGGTCAGATTTTTCCAACTCTGACGCGACGATCCGGGATCCATTTTTTCCTGCTTGTCAAATAGAACATCGTAATGATAAAAGCAAAACCAGCGCACTCCGAATATAACAGGAAGAAGTGTCATGGAACGAATCTCCTCCTCCGTCGGATAGCTGAAATTTTTATAATTTTTCGCCGGGCGGAATGCACCCCAGTTGAATGCCTGCGGCACAAACATGACACGGAGCCCGGCTTCCTGTGCTTTTATCAACGCATTTCTCATACGGAGCATGGATCTGTTTTTATCGTTTTTTCCTTCCACCGGATAATTATCGAAACCGACAATATCTGCAATCCGGGCATAGGCAAAAAAATCTGCCGGACGATTCGTTAATGCGATCACGGGGTGAAACGGATTCCGTTCAGAAATACGTTCCCGCTGTTTTTGCAATGCAGGAATCCGTGTCACCGGAACTTCATCCGCAGTATAACGGGCAATTACCGCCGGATGCTGAAAAACATCCGGTTCTCCTCCCCAGGTGGGAATGTAATAAAGTGCATGTTTCCGGATCAGATCAAGAGATTCCCGGGTCCGTTTATTCCATACCGGGTCGGTATTCCGTTTCGGATCCGGACTGCCCCGCAATTTTTCCGGAAGCGGAGGAACTGCCAAACCCTTTTGGATATTCAAATCAAAGGAACGGTAATGCAGGATAAAATTGAATCCGCCATCGGCAATCCGTTTCAAATCCGCTTCGGAACGCAAATGGCTCGCAAATATACCGATCGGAAAAAACGGTTTTCCATTCAGTAACGGCAAGCCGTCACGGTCAAAACAAACAGAACCATGTACCGGTTTTGCCGCCGGATCCCGAAAAAGTGTAAAAGTGCGTTTGACCAGAAGTGTCTTTGATGTCAAATCTGCAATACAGGCTTTACATTCATATTTTCCTCCCGGTAAACGCCCCAGAGAAAATTTGACTTTGGAATTCTTATCAAATTTTTCCATGAGACGTTTCCCCGCGGCCTCAAGAATTACCGCATAACCGGAAATATCGTTTTTCCCCCAGAGCGCACCTTTGAGTTCCACAGTTCCCTTATCATCAAGCCGGAGCGACTGTGGTTCCCATGCATACAATGCCCCGCTGTTGGATACCTGTTCCTCTACCTTGATATCATCCCAAAACGCCTTGCCTTCCACATCCCACCAGAGACGAATCGTTACCTGATTCAATTCTCCTGCACGGAAATCGATATGAGTACTTTTCCAATCCGTTGAATTATCCGGAAATTTCTGCGGATATGCAACTGCAACATCATGATCCGGTTTTACGGAAATGATCGTTCCGACCCGTAAACCATCTTTGACCCCTTCCGTACGGTAAGACGCAGAAATACGGTAATATTTCCCCGGTGTAAGTTTCAGATTGCAGCGCACCATTGCACGTTTGTAATCGGTTACATTCTCTTTTGTACGGGATAATACAAGCGCACGGGATCCGGTCACCCCTTCTCCAGCTTGAATTTTCACAGAGGAAGGAACTTGCCATCGGGATGATAAATCACCTTCAAAACTTTCAAAAAAAACAACTGGATTTTCTGTGTCAGTTCCCACATCCCGGAACGTGGATAACGCAGGGATATCTCCTGCTGCCAACAGACCGAAGAAAGGAAAAAATATTCTTGAGTAATATAATTTTTTCATTTTTACTTTATAATCCTGAATGTTAGTTGTAACTTGTTGCAAAAATGCCGCCATCCGATTCTGTCATTATTTCCTTTTTATTCTGCTCTTCCTCTCTTGAAAAAGTTTACATTGCATGCTAATGTAATATCACAGTTGATTTTTAACCGCTGCCGCTGCAGTGGTTAAATGCAACTGCTTTTCCTGTCATGAGAATATTATATCTCAAATAAAGAAAAAAAACAATGAAAAAAACTACAAAAAAGATGTCATTAACTGCAATTCGGGATACTGCTCTGAAAATCGGTAAATTATCTCCGGGTCATACATTCCATACTTACAGTATAATGTCTTCCCCCATACTGTTTCCCGAAGATGTACAAATATCATTTCAAACATTATATGAACCGGATAAAAAAGGTACTTATTTCCATTCCAAATTTGTGTTCAAAATCCATCTTTCCGGCACAAGCTGCGGCTACGTGGATAATCAGCCGGTAACATACAGAGAAGGAGAAGCATTTCTGATCTTTCCTTTCCAGCCGCATTGTATCACCAATGTAAAAAAAGACATCCGGAAAAAACAGCAAGGACAGGTCCGGTTGTTGATCACCTTCAATTTACCCGAGGAGGAACAACATCTTCTGACCCCGTTGCTTGGCAAAACGTTGCCCCTTGATCAAAATGCGATGACTTTGATTGCCCGTTTGATACAACATGTAAATATTTCAGAAAAACAATCCCAACGGGAATGTATTTTTGTTCTGAATTCCCTGCTGCTTCATTTACTGGAAAAAATTTCCGGCAGCAATATGGAAACCGGAATCGATAAGATGTCAACAAAAATTACAAAGGTATTTCAAGAAATGTATACCAGTTACTGGAAAAATCCATCCTTGAAATCCATTGCCATGAAATTAGGCTATTCCGAAAACGGATTACGCCAATTCTTTTTGCGGGAAACCGGGCAGACTCCCGGCAGATTTATGCAGAAATTACGGATGAGAAAAGCTCTTGATCTCCTGCTGCATTCCGGTATGACCATAAAACAGATCAGCGAAGAATGTGGATTCAGCGATCCGTACAACTTCAGCCGGGCATTCAAAAATACATACAAATGCGCCCCGAAAAAATACAGATCGCCGCATCATGAAAAATTTGCAGAAGAATTCATGGAATGAACCTCACTCCATAATCATTTTCAGACACGGAACACTTCAATATTCCGTCAAAGTAAAGGTGGTAACCGGGTATTCCTCCCATGGTTCCGGCACACATTCCAATCCAGCCGGATAAGTTACACGCAAGTCAAGCCCATGCTCCGTTTTCTCCCACGCAACACGAATCTTACCATGCGGAGTAACAATTTCTCCGGAGACCCGTTCCAACATCCCTGCCCACGGACGGATACGGAATTTGCGGAAGCCCGGTTCCAATGGAGTCACACCAAGACGCAATGCCTGACTGAACCAGGCGGGAATCGCACTCCAACCGTGACAAAGGCTGCCCGCTTTCTGGAACGCATCTCCGCAATAAGATGTTTCCGGGAATGTCGTCAAGCCTTTTTCCAATAACGGTTCAAAGGATTTCCGGATACGCTGTTCAATATAGGTACGTGTTTCCGGCGTTTGACGGAACAAGGCTTCCACCAGATACGGAAGCACACTGAACGTTACCGGTATAAATTCTTTTCCGTCCATAATCCGCTGCAGCAGCTCATGTTTCCGATCTTCCGGGACCAGATCCAATGCCAGCAGCATGATTTGCACATGTTCACAAAGCTGTTCTTCCGGTTCCGCCAATTGCGACCAGGCACCACGTTTTGCATCGTAGAAAACAGATACGACCCGTTTCCCCAGTTCCTCTGCTTTCTGATTCCAAAATGCGGCTTTTTCCTTTTCGCCGCAAAATTCATATCCACGCGCCGCAGAACGGAATGCCAACAACAGATAAAGATTATACAGGGCATGATCTTTATGTTTGTCATCGCCAAGAATACCGATCCATTCATAGAACGACCAGATCCCCGGGTCATCCTCCAGACACGGCACATAAAGCCCCGGAATCGTACTCTTCCGGTTTAACGCATGATTCAAAATCCACTCGATCTTTTCCGTTTTTTCACGGAAGAATTCAATATCCCCGGAGTAAAGTACATATTCTGCCATTTCCAATACCCAGATGAATGAGAAACACGGAATCGTCAGTGTGGATTCACCGGGGGCAGTCAAGGTCAAATATCCGCTGTCCTCCCGGAAACAGCTGCGGGAAAGCAAATCCAGAGAGGCACGAACAAAACGGTAATTGCCCCAGAGATAATACCCGTACAGAATTTCATTGCGGGAGTCATAAGCATATAACGCCTGTTCACGCCACGGACTGTCCTCATAATGATCATGCATACAGCATACCAATGTGCGGATTGCCGTCGAACGCAAACGGAGTTCCACCGGATCATCCGCGGTAAATGCCGCAACTTCCGGCAAGGGCAGCAGCGTTTCAGAAAGTCCCGCATAACGCAAACGGACCTGTGAAGCGGCAGGCGGAAAAATATCCAGTTCCAGGTAACGCGCCCCCAAACGGCGGAACGGATAGAAGAATTCATTTGTTCCTTCTTTGCATGTGTAATGATCACAAAAACATCTGCCGCAAATATAAGCACGGACTTCCCCGTCATCCAAATGTTCACCATGACGGATCATCACAAAGGTGCCTTCCGGCGCATCCAGTTCAATACGGAGAAAACCGATCGTTTCCTGTCCAAGATCAATGATTGCATAATATCCGTCTGTATTTTCTTTGCGCGGTGCAAATTGAATCCCATCCCCGCCGGATACAAGTGGAATCGGCGGCGTGGCAAAAAGTCCGGGTTCATCCCCCGTAATTGCCGGGAAAATTTCCCACGGGAAACGGTTTTTCCGGAACAGCTCCTCTCCGGACCGGATCAAATCCCCCTGTGCAATCAATTGTGTTTTACCATACGGCAATTCCTGAAGAAACGGAACGGGACGCGCCACAAATTCCTGCCAATCACCGGACGGGTCCGGCAAGGGACGTTCTATTGCATACTTCCATGTGGAATCATCGTAATCAGGAGAAAGCCAATCATCTTCTTTTGCGGCATTATATTCAAACGTAACCCCGAGCTGGGCTGTCACTTTGCAAACCCGGTTCTGCGTATAACTTTCTGCCAAACGGCATTTCCAGGCGGCATTGCTGGCAATATTCAAAGAATCGCCGGAAAGTTCAAAGACCATACCGGGTGCTGCGGGGATATGGGTCAGACATCCATACCCGAGCCGGAATACCAGAATACCGATTACATTTTTGCCCGGTTTCAAATAAGCGGAAACTTCCATTTCAGAAACCGTCTTCCGGTTCGGGAAATCCGGAAACTGTGTCATATTCAACCGTTCCCAATTCAAATACACGGCATATTCCGATTCAGCAGATATACGGAGCAATACTTTTTCCGGGACAGAATCAAGAGAAAATGTCTGACGGTAACGGACATAACGGTCAGGGTAAATTTCACCATCAAAATCAATCCGGCGGACAGCATTTGAGAATAAAGACATAACAATAACTCCTATACAAGAAATATACTTTTTCAGGTAAATATAAATATAATTGGTATTCCGTTTTTTTCAAGAACAGAAAAGAGAAAAGGAATGCAAAAAAAGCGCAAAATATCATTCCGGCGAAGGAACCATATTTTGCGCAATCAAAAGTTTTATACACAAACAATTACAGCACAAGAATATCCGTCACCTTTTCATTATTGAATACAATCCGCTTGCCGACCAACAATTCCGTCCAGAAAAGCCAGGTATTCAAGTTTTCATCCGGCGTCTTGAATTTACAGGGCGGACCGTATGCCAAACGGACTTCCTGTTTCGACATACCGATATCAATCAGACCACGACGGAGTTTTTCCACGTTCACAGCAGGAACACCTTCGGTCATAGTCTTCCTATCTCTATGCGTAAAAAGATTACGGATAAATTCTTCCGCAGACTGCATCCGGTATTCCTGTTCAAAATTAACCGTAAACTCTTTTTTATCCGCAACCGTACGGAACGTGATTTTGCAATCCGAAGCACGGAGAATTTCCACTTGTGTTCCGAAAGGCAGAATGGAGCCTTTGAGATAGTTGACAGAACTTACATTTGCCGGATCTTCATACCAAATATTATACGCAGTATAAATTTTACCGTTGACCGGTATTTGCAAAATTTCCTCAACGACCAGAGATTTTGCACAGGATGTACCAAACAATACAGTTGCAGCAACTGCAGCAAACGCAAACAAAAGTTTCTTGATTTTCATTTCAGTTTTCATTTCCAATCTGTTCTGTTATTTACATATTATTTTTTATATAAGAGTAATGTAACTCCATATTCCGAAAAAATCAAACCGTATTCCCGAAAATAACCGTTTTTTATTTGAAATTGCCTCTATTTGACTGTCCCACGGAAAATACGCATTCCCTGAAGCAATTCCACCGCACGCGCCAATGCAATATCCCGTACCGGATGGGGCACTAACGGCATAATTTCTCCCGGACGGATATTCAACTGGTGTGAAAGCATACTGCGTGTCTGCACCGGCAACGCAACCGTAATATCCGGCTGAATACCATTCCCATGGATCACAGCTCTGCCCGGTGTAAAGTAACGGGCAGTCGTCAACCGTAATGCTCCATTCTTTTCACCAAGTTCAATCACCGATTGTACGGACCCTTTACCGAATGATTTCTCGCCGATCAAAACTGCACGTTTATAGTCGCGCATACATGCCGCAAAAATTTCGGCGGAGGAGGCAGAATTGCCATTGATCAGAACAACCAGAGGAAGATCCGGCAATTTCATACATTTATGATCCGCATACAACACGGTCCCTTTACTGTTGCGCCGTTCCACGGATACCACCGCTTTACCGCCGGGGATAAAACGACTGCACAGATCAACGGCAGCACCAAGCAATCCGCCGGGATTATCCCGCAAGTCAAGAATCAGGGAATCCATTTTTTCCGCTTGCAATTTTTTGATTGCGGCATCAAAGTCCTTTACACTTGATCCACCGAATTGCAGCAGACGGATGTACCCGACTCCGCCGGATCCGGGAAGAATTTTAACACCGCGCACCGTACTGACTTTGATCATATCACGTTTTACAAAGATTTCTTTACGCAAATCCTGACTGCTGCGGTAAATCAACAATTTTACAATGGTGCCGGCATCGCCGCGGATTTTACGCGCCGCAGAGGAAACATCCAGTTCTTGCAACGATTCACCATTGACTTTCAACAGCAGATCTCCCGGACGGATACCGGACTTATCAGCGGGGGAACCAGGTACAACCGTAATAATCTCAAGTCCACGCCGCTGACGGGAAATGACAACACCGATCCCGACCCGTTTACCGGAAAGATCTTCTTTTGTAGATTGATGCACTTCCGGCGATTCAAAATTACTGTACGGGTCCAATTCCTGCATCAAACCGCGGATTGCGGCATTGAATAAATTTTTCCATGTAACTTTTTCCGGTTCCACATATTGATTGCGGATGATCGCAAGGATTGTAAGAAAATCCGCCATTTGCATATAAGCCTCCTGATCCACAAGAGAAGAAGAAGCGGGTGGAACATTCTTTTTTTGCTCTGCGGCAGAAAGAGGCAACGCGGAGAAAAAAAGAAAGAGGACAGAAATAAAGATAAGAATTTTCGATAACATATTTTCCTCCTTTCCGGAAAAATAAAAGATGAGACAGCGCATTAATATAAGCGGCAAACAGGTATCTTTCAAGTAAAAAGCGATCTTTTTTCTGGAGAAAAAGAGAGATTTTTACAAGAAACCAATAATTTTTTCTTAAAATGAATTGACAAAATGCAGGTTCGGGAGTATATTACAGAAATGTTTACATTAAAGTTCAACACATTAACCTTGAGGTGATAACTATGTCCGGTCACAGTAAGTGGGCAAACATTAAACACAAAAAAGAAGCGTCTGACAAAAAGAAAGGTCAGGCTTTCTCCAAATTGGCAAAAGAAATCATGGTCGCTGTCAAAGCCGGCGGTAAAGATCCCAACTCCAATATTAAATTGAGAATGGCTCTTTCTTCCGCACGCGCAGCCAACATGCCCCGTGAAAATATCGAACGCGCAATCAAAAAAGGTGCCGGGGAACTCGGTAACGTCACATACGAAGAAATCGTATACGAAGGTTACGGTCCCGCAGGTACTGCTTTCATCCTCGACTGTCTGACAGACAACCGCAACCGTACAATCGGTGAAGTCCGTACCATCTTCGACCGCAACGGCGGTAACCTGGCAGCCAGCGGTGCTGTGGGTTGGATGTTCCAGCGCAAAGCTCACTTCATCGTGGAAGGCGAATATGCTGACGAAGAAAAACTGATGGAAATCGTTCTCGAAGCCGGCGCAGAAGATATTGAAGTGGAAGACGGTGTCGCAGAAATCTGGGGTCCCGCAGAAAGTTTTGCTGATATTGCAAAAGCATTGGAAGATGCCGGTGCAACTTGCAGCGAAGCAACCCTCACACGGAAACCCGACAACACTGTCGAAATCAAAGATAAAACCGTTGCTCAGCAGGTATTGCGCCTGATCGACAAACTGGAAGACCTGGATGACGTCCAGTCTGTCAATTCCAATGAAGATATCCTTCCGGAAATCATGGAAGCAATCGAAGCAGAAGGCTGACATTTATGATTGTACTCGGCGTGGATACCGCGATCCGGAAAACCGGTTATGCGGTCATTGATTTCCGCGCCGGGGGTTCATTCAAAATATTGGATTGCGGCATCATTAAGAATGCGGCAACACTCCCGCACAGTCAATGTCTCCGGCGTCTTGCCGGGGGAATGCGGGAACTTGTCAAACTCTTTCATCCGGAAGCCGCATCCATCGAAACAGCATTTGCTGCCAGAAACATCAGGACAGCAATGATTCTGTCTCTCGCGCGCGGTGCAGTAATTACCGCGTTGACGGAAGAACAAATTCCCGTTTACGAATATTCGCCGAAAACGGCAAAACGTGCGGCTACGGGAATCGGAGATGCTCAAAAGCAACAGGTGGCTACTGTATTTGCGGCTTTGGCATCTTTGGATGTTTCTGAGATCCCGGATGATGCGACCGATGCTCTGGCGTTGGCGTTCTGCCATGCATCGCTTGTCGTCCGGAATAATTCAACTTGCCGACTTCCTTCTCCAATCTGAAAAAAAGGACCGGCACAAATAACAGGTGTAAGATGGCAAACTTGCTTAGCGGACACAAACAAATGGTTCTTGCATTCTTATATGCCGGAATCAGTGTGGTGGCGATTGTACTTCTGACCATCCTGCTGGACTCATTCAACTGGTTTCTCTTTATTTCATATTTATTTCTCGCGCTGTCACTTACAACAGCATATTGTATTATTTTCCTGCGTTCCCCATGGAAAAATGCCGCAGAATCCGGAATCATTTATGCTCCATCGACCGGATATGTGCATGACATTGAACTGATCAAAAATGAAACCATAACACAGGAAGAAATGAAAGATTTGTTTGACGGGCATGATGTGATCCGGGTCGGAATTCAAACATCCCGTTTTCTTCTCCACACCAACCGGGCTCCGGTTGACATGAAACTCTCTTTTATTACAGAAGATACTGACTCTGTTACACTTGGCGGAATGGCTGAAGTGGAGGAACTGAATTATCCCATTGCTATTAAACGGATTTCCAAACACCATGGTAAAAAGATATTTACAGGCGTAAAACCTGTTGATAAAGTCGCTGCCGGCACGGTAATCGGGAGTGTCCCGGCTTCTTTCCGGACAGAAGTATTTCTGCCCGCCGGATTGGGTATTGAGCTGGAAGTCAAAGCAGGAAATCGTGTTACGACAATTACGAAGATTGCCTGCACCTATCCGGCATCACTGGAAAAAATCCGGCAATCTAAATTTAACGAAACTATTTGCAAGGAGATAAAAGAATCATGAAAGAACATTTTCGGAAAATGATTGAAAACAACCGGTGGATCAAGGGAATCCCCAATTCATTAACTCTTTGCAATTCTCTGTGCGGGTTTGCATCTATTCTTATTACAATTCAAGCATATAAGTACGTGAATGACCCCGGCGCTGTTGCAAAAGTCTTCGCTTGGAGTGCTGCCATGATCCTGTTCGCCATGGTTTTCGATGCCTTCGATGGTTATGCCGCACGTATCCTCAATGCTGCCAGTATGCACGGTATCCAGATGGATTCTCTTGCCGACATGGTCACTTTCGGTGTCGCTCCTGCCACTTTAGTCGCGGTCATGGCACATCATATGCGCCATATTGATACGCTCAAAGGGTTTATTCCCGTCTGTATTCTTTCCGCCGTTTATCTTGGCGGTGCGGCACTCCGCCTCGCGACCTATAATGTCCATGCCATTCAGGACAAGAAAGAAAAGAAAAGTTCCGGTGATAAATTCTCCGGTCTTCCCTCCCCCGGTGCCGCCGCAGCAATCTGCTCTGTGGTGATCTTTGTTGCCTACCGTGACGGCAAAGTGGACCGTCTGCTGCAATATCTGCCCTGGTATACTGCGGCTTTGGGACTTCTGATGGTCAGCAAGGTACCGTATATCCATTTTGCAAAATGGCTGCTTTCCACAAAACGCAATAAAAAACGTCTGTTGTTTCTGATTGTTATCCTGTTCCTTTGGATTATAACAGGTTTTGCATTTTCCAATCCCATCATCGTACCATTGATTCTCATCAACGGATACGTAATTTGGGGTCCGCTTACGTCTATTGCCGTAAAAATCGGCTTTATCACACCGCGTCCGGAACTCGTTCCGGATATCGCAGAGCATAAGGATTCCTGATTATGAAAATTTTTATCACAGGCGGTGCCGGTTTTATCGGCTCCTGGCTCACTGAATCACTTATCCGTTCCGGCCATCAGGTTACGGCAATGGATGATCTTTCCACCGGGTCTTTGAACAATCTCAAAAATGTCATCAATGCCCCGGGCTACACGTTTATTCAGGATGATATTCTCACATCTCCCGTTCTGGAAAAGGAAATCCGGAATGCGGATTGCACCATTCATCTTGCCGCCGCGGTCGGTGTGGAATTGGTCGTAAAGGATCCGGTACGTACAATTATGACCAATGTACAAGGCACAGAACGGGTTCTGAAAGCCGCGTCCGATCTTTCAAAACGCTGCATCATTGCTTCCACCAGCGAAGTATACGGCAAATCAACCAAAGACACGTTCTCTGAAAGTGATGACCTGCTCATCGGCCCATCCACCCATTCCAGATGGTCTTACGCATGCAGTAAACTCCTGGATGAATTTATGTTGATGGCTTATCACAGAAATAAAGATTTGCCCGGTACCGTTGTCCGCTTCTTCAATACTGTCGGCCCCCGGCAGACCGGGCGTTACGGTATGGTGATTCCCCGTTTTGTTGCTGCGGCAATGAAAGGAGAAGATTTACGTGTTTACGGGACAGGCGAACAGACACGCTGTTTCTGCCATGTCTTTGATACCGTCCGCGCTCTGGAAAAACTGATTCCGGATACATCGGCAGCCGGTAATATCTACAATATCGGCAGTACGCGCAGTATTACGATTCTGGAACTGGCAAAACTGATTATTGAACGGACAAACAGCTCTTCAAAAATCGCCATGATCCCTTATTCAGAAGCATATGAAAAGGGATTTGAAGATATGCTCCATCGTGCCCCGGATTGCTCCAAAATCCTCCAGTCTCACGGTTGGAAAGCAGAGATCTCTCTGGAGCAGATCATTGATGATGTGGCTGAATATTATCGGAACAACGGTTTTTAACTCAAACTATAAAAAGGTATAAGATCATGAAAAAATTCAAACTCGTACTCCTCTTTGCCGCAATCTTTATGACAACTTCCGCTCTCCAGGCTCAATGGACGGATAAACTCACTCTTTATCTGCCCAACCGCATTATGGATGCCCTGGATTCCTTCTCCTTGAATATCGCAGGCGGACCGATCCTCAGTGCCCAGCTCTTTGCGACCCGCGCCATTGATACCGGTGCCAGAGTCGGCTATACCTTCAATTTGATCAAAGACCATAACCGTCAATACGGCTGGGCAGCCCAGAACGGTTATGCCCTTTATTTCCCCTTCCTCGTCAAAGAAGACCTGGAACGCAGACCGGCATCCATCTTTGTCAAGGAATACTGGCAGAATAAAGAAGGATTCCCCTTCCCCAGCGATCCGATTTATGCAAAACGGGAAGGTGCCAGAGATTATTGGGAATTCGGTGGTATCCTCGGTCTGGGCATCATTGAAGCGAAAGTAAGTATCCACCCCATCGAAATCCTTGATGCGGCACTCGGATTTTTCTTTATTGATATCTGCAATGACGATATGACATTTGAAAATTTCCGCTGAGATATCCCATTTTACAAAACCACATTCCAAGCCCGGCAAAACCGGGCTTTTTTGTTTTATATCTTTGGAATTACAATAATTACGCATAAGTATAAACTTTTAAGATACAAAATATTATTTTCTTATATCTATTTGATTATAAATACATTTGCGTCATATTACAAAAACATCATATCAATCTAATATTATTCCTACTCTTTCATTTTAAGCAAATTATAAAAATATTAAAAACTTTAAAAAGCCGGGTTGTAAAAAATAAAAAACGTGCTATATTATATACAGGAAATGAAGAAGGGCCGGAATATTTGGCAGCCGTTTTCATAATATTGAAATCAAAATAAACAACTTATACAGGATGCAACAAATGGCAACGATAGCAGAAATGAATCTCGCCCGTTTGGCAAGAACGTCTTTGCTCAAGGAGTTTGTGAGAAATCATAACGGCGAGTGGAATCACAGAGATTGGCTTGAATTCTGTGCATTTCTGGAAGAAACCGGTTATACACCGATCGACTTGGATCAGGTGGGACTTCTTCTTGAAAAAGAAAAAGCAATTTATTTTCAATATCCTCATTAATATTGACTTATGACCGAAATTAAAGATACATCTTCCGGGTGGCTTGCAATTGTAGCCACCCCTATCGGCAATCTTGACGATATGACCCTGCGCGGACTTCAAACGCTGAAAGATGCGGATGTGATCCTTGCAGAAGATACACGCAGGACCCGTATCCTGCTGGATCATTTCCAAATCAAAAAGAAATTGGAATCTTACCATATTTTCAATGAACATGGAAAAACTCCGGATTTGATCCGCCGCGTTCAGGATGGTGAAAAACTTGCATTGGTCAGTGATGCCGGAACCCCCTGCATTGCCGACCCCGGATTCCTTTTGATCCGTGCTGCGGTTGCTGCCGGAATCGAACCACGCATTATTCCCGGGGTATCCGCCTTGACGTTCTCTGTCTCCGGCTCTGCCCTGCCATCCGACCGTTTTGCGTTTTACGGCTTTCTGCCGGTAAAAAGCGGCAGACGCGGAGCAGCACTTGACCGGATTGCTCAAGAGGATAAAACCTGCGTGATTTTTGAGTCTCCTTTCCGTGTGGAAAAGTTATTGAAAGAAATTGCGGAACATATTGGGGCTGATACCCAGGTGGCACTTGTCCGGGAAGCAACAAAAGTTCATGAACAGATTTTGCGCGGCACTGCGTCAGAACTGGTCAGCCGTACCGCCGGAACCAAATGGAAGGGTGAATGTGTAGTTGTTCTGCATAAATCTGCGGAAGCAGATATGGATGAGGACGAAGAAGAATGATCGTCAAATGTCCGGACTGCAATCAGGAACTTACCGATACAACTGTTACCTGCCCCATGTGCGGATGCCGTGTCATTGAAAAAAGAGAACAGGAAATGAAAACAAAGTTTCCTGTCAACTTTTTGAAAATTAAAAAGTTTGTTTTATCCGGAAAATTCTCTCCGTTTCATTTATTTTTTTGTTGGAAAGGGGGAATTGACCGGGCACAATTTTTCTTTGCTCTTATCGAATTATTCCTGCTTTTTTATCTGTGTCATGTAATCCGGCGGGAATTACTTATATCCATACCGGTCAAGCATTATTATACCGCTGTGGGGATCTTTCTTTTGCTTCTTGATTTAAATGTATTATGGAAAAGACTTTATTCCGTTGCCTGGAAACGTATTCTTGTATTTCCTTTTCTTTTGCTGCTCCTTGTCATGGTGTATACCA
>JAFVSW010000177.1 GCA_017503545.1 Lentisphaeria bacterium
CGCCATACGGCTATGCCGCGACAAGGCGTGGGAAATAACCATCCACCTTCGCCAAGGCTACGGCGGACAAGCCTCAAACGCTCCGTTTTCAGATCTCAACAAGAGTTTTCAGGCATTTTTGAAGACTTTTGAAATTGCCTCTCAATGAAATTTCCGCTTCAACCCCGGAATACGCACCATGAATTGCCGGGCTTCTTCCATGCGGAACAATAGACTCATTCCCAGATATAAGATCCCGAACAATGCGCAGCCGCAGCCGCATTGCAGAATCGCATCCCAGGATGTCCCCGCAGTAAAAATACAACCGCGCACATACGGGGTAAGAGATTTTGCCGCAAAACCGGCAAGCAGACAGCAAAAAAATGCCTTCCACATCATCCGGAACAGACTGCCGAAATGGAAGATCGATGCCGGGTATTTCCGCAAAAGCAGAAAGAGTAATGCGCCATTGGAAAAGATGGAGGACAACACCGTGGCAAGGGCGATCCCACCCTGCCGCAGCCAATGCATCAGCAGCAGGTTCAAAAGAATATTCAAGCATACCGAAAGAACCGATATTTTGAATGGCGTAACCATATCTTTCCGGGCAGTAAATGTGGCAACCGTCACTTTGTACATAGAGAAAAACGGGATCCCGGGGACATAAAACATCATGGCATATGCCGCCGCTTTTACCGCCGTCATATCAAATTGCCCCCGTTTATAAAATGCGGTAATCAAATCTTCACAGAACAACATCATGAATACCGTAATCGGTAACGTAACATACAAAAGATTACGCAGAGAAAACGTAAACATATCCGCTAATGAGGGAATATCATCCCTTGCCGCAGCTTTGGACATCTCGGAAAGGGATACCGTCCCGAACGCAAATGCAAACACCCCGATCGGTAAATATACCAGCCGTTCGCTGAAATATAATGCAGAGGGCGCGTATTCACTGATATACCCCGCAATACACCGGTCAACCACCAGACTTACCTGAACCGCCGATGCCGCAAATATCCCCGGCAATGCCAGTTTCACAATGGAACGGATCGTATCAAAATCACGCAATATCTGCGGCGAAAGAAATAAGGACATGTTTTTTCTGCGGACAATCCACAGCAGCAGAAAAAATTCCAATATCCCGGAAAATACCACCGATAACGCAAGCATACGCAGGGCATCCACCGGACCTTCTCCCGGATATAAATGAAATTTGATCAGGAACAACGCGCCGATCATGACAAAATTTTGTAGAATCGCCGCAAGTGACGGCAGAAAATATTCCCGCAGACTGTTGGCATAACTGCTCATCACACCAACCGCACAAATAAACACACAATACGGCATGATAAACGGTGTCAGCCATGCCGCCATCTGCCAATGTCCGGGTGGTAATACCAACCCCAGAATATACGCCGGAACGGAAATCAATACAGAGATCAGGCACAATAAAAGACTGAGATAGCAGAGGATCGTGGAAAAACGTTCCCGGGCGCGCAATGCACCCTCCTGTTCCATACTGTGTACGATCATGGGAACCAAGGCACTGCCCAATGCCCCCTCCCCCAGAATACGGCGGAACAAACTGGGCAATGTCAACGCCATCACCCAGGCAGAAGTATAGGCTCCGGCACCAAGAACTGCCGCTGTCAGAATTTCACGAACAACACCAAGTACACGGCAGAACATGGTGGATAATGCCAGATTCCGTGTCCCCTGCAAAAGATTCCGGTGTTCTCCGCTCATACAGAAAAACCTGCCGCCTTATACGGAAAAACGGACGAATACGCAATCGCCGTCCTGCATGATATATTCTTTACCTTCGATCCGCAATTTACCGGCAAGTTTCGCTTCATTCCAACCTTTGTAACCGGTCAGATCTTCATAAGATTCCACTTCCATACGGATAAATCCGCGTTTCATATCGGTATGGATCTTGCCTGCCGCATCCGGAGC
>JAFVSW010000178.1 GCA_017503545.1 Lentisphaeria bacterium
CTCCACGATGAATCCAGTTCCTGCGGAACGTCTTCAACGCGGAGGCTGTCATAGAGCAATGTTATTCAATATTCTATTCCCAGGGTTACGCTTCGCTCACCCTGGGCTGTCTGACTCTTTCCGCCCTTTCAGGGCTAGTCTATCGATAAATCCGGGTTTATTCGGACGTTTAGATTTGTGCTTTTTTTACGTGTAAAACTGGTCGATTCTACATTCTGTATTTGTTTATCAGGTGTTTTTGTGCATAATTGTGGCACAAACCGTCGATGAATCATTTTTTTCTCGTGAGCAGAAAATCAGAAAAAACGTTGAATAATGATGATAACCACTTGAAAAGTCCGGAAACTATGCTATATTAAAGAAATTCGGACAGCGAACTGTTTTTGCTGTCGTACAGAAAACATCGTAAACAATCAACCAAAGAAAAACAACAAAAATGAGCGAACAGAAACAGAATGCCGCTAAGAGCTATGTAGACATCACTTGCGATTTCTCCATGGAAGAACTTCTCAACGCGGAAACAAAAAATGATTTTGCACCGGACACCATCGTCCATGGCCGCATCGTGGAAAAAAGACAGGATGGCGCCTTGCTTGACATCGGTTACAAAGCAGAAGGATTCATCCCCGCAGTTGAATTCGGTGCAGCTTGGGAAGATGCCAAAGTCGGCGACGAACTGGACGTCCTCCTCGAAGAAATCGAAAACGAACAGAATATGCCTGGAATCAGCCTCCAGAAGGCAAAATTCATCAAGGCTTGGGATAGCATCACATCTGAATACGGCGAAGGCAGCACCATCAAGGGTCTCATGAAACATCGCGTCAAAGGCGGTATCATCATCGACCTCAACGGCGTGGAAGCATTCCTCCCCGGTTCTCAGATCGATATCGGCCCTGTCAAAAACATGGACGAATACATCGGCAAAGAATTCGATCTCAAGATCCTCAAGATCAACAAAGATCGCAAAAATATCGTTGTCTCCCGCCGCGAACTCCTCGCCGAATCCCGCGAAGATATGCGCGCTCAGCTGCTTAAAGATATGGCTGTCGGTCAGATCCGTAAAGGTACTGTCAAAAACATCACTGACTTCGGTGCATTCATCGACCTCGGCGGCGTTGACGGTCTCCTCCACATCACTGACATGTCCTGGTCCCGCATCCTCAATCCCCGCGAACTCCTTGACGTCGGACAGGAAATCGAAGTCATGGTTCTCGACATCGACAACGACAAGAAACGCGTTTCTCTCGGTCTCAAACAGAAATCCCGCAATCCGTGGGAAGAAGTCGATGCCAAATACCCGGTCGGTACTCATGTTTCCGGTCGCATCGTGAACATCATGCCCTACGGTGCATTCGTTGAAATCGAAGAAGGCGTGGAAGGTCTTATCCACGTTTCCGAAATGTCCTGGACAAAACGCGTTACCAAACCCGGTGATGTTGTTCAGGTCGGCGAAGAAGTCGAAGCAGTTGTTCTCGACGTCGATAAAGAAGGCAAAAAGATCTCCCTCGGTCTCCGTCAGAAGATCCGCAATCCGTGGGAAGTTCTCGCTGAAAAATATCCTGCCGGCAGCAAAATTACCGGTAAGGTCCGCAATATGACCAGCTACGGTGCATTCGTTGAAATCGAAAACGATATCGACGGTATGATCCACGTCTCCGATATGTCCTGGACACGTAAGATCAACAACCCGAACGAAGTGCTCAAAGTCGGTGATGAAGTCGAAGCAATCATTCTCGACATCGATCCCCAGCAGCAGCGCATCTCCCTCGGCCTCAAACAGGCTGAAAACGATCCCTGGTCCAACATCGAAGAATTCTACAAGATCGGTGATGTTGTCAAAGGTAAAGTTACAAAGATCATCAACTTCGGTGCATTCATCGAATTGTCTCAGAAGATCGACGGTCTCGTTCACATTTCCCAGATCAGCAAAGATCGCGTTGAAAAAGTCCGCGACAAACTCGCTCTCGGTCAGGAAATCGAAGCTCGCGTCATCAAAATTGACAAAGATGTTCGCCGTATCGGCTTGAGCATCAAAGCTCTGGAAGAAGGCTTCAACGAAGAAGATCTCAAAGCAGCTGAAGAAGAAGTTGCCGCCGCTCTCAAACCCGGCGAAGCTCTCGGCAGCATGGGCTCCCTCTTCGGCAGCTCTCTCGATGCTCTCGAAGTTATGAAAGATTCCGCAGAATAAGTCATTTATCTCTGCTGACTTTCTGTCAGGATCATCCTCCGGTATTTCCCGCAGGGTGATTCTGCTTGAATAGCATGATAAGCCGGCGATGCCTTTTTTCAGGTCACGCCGGCTTTTTTCGTTTTACTCAGATTTGATTTTTTTACTATAAACCGCAAGGAGAAAGCTCCATGAGCAGTGCAGATAATAAAGATGATGGAATGTTCGATTTTTTTCCCGATCTTCTGCCCGATGATGAAGAACAGTTTGAATCGGAAGAGGAAGCTCTGGATGCTATTTTCCTCAAAAATACGCCAGAAGATGAGCAGGACAGTTGGCAGCCGGCTGAAAGTGCAGAGGAACATTCTTATGTCCCTGAAGCTGCATCATTCCCCCCGGATGATCAAGTAACCGGTCAGTTGTCGCCGGATGATGCTTTGCCGGAAGTGGAAATTGCCCCTGTTCGCGAGGAGGAAGCCATCAGCCCTGTCGTGGAAGCCGTTTCTGCTCTTGTTGAGGAAGAAGAACAGGAAGTGCGCAAACCGCTTACGGAACGTATGCTCCGCAAAATGGCGTTGGGTTTTCTTGCTGCGAAACATCCCGATATGATGGGGATGAAAGTACGGACTTTTATTCCCCGTTTGACGATTGATGCGGCTGCCGTCTGTTTCAGTATGGCTCCCGGCCTTTCCCAGACCGTGCGCAATACAATGTTGGTCGTTGCCGCTGATCAGCCGGAAAAATGCCTTATGCCTCAATCCATGCGCCGCCGCTGTGAAGCAGAATTAGCGGAACAGTTGGAAAAGAAAGCGGCATTGGAAAATATGATCCGCAGCACAGAACCGGAATTGCAGACCTCCCTGTTTCCGGATGATGAACGCGACTGGGATTACGAACGTTCCAGAAGTGTGAAATATCACCGTTGTCTCCGGAAAATCGAAAAATTGAATTACGATTTACAATTTACCGGGAAACTGGACCGTTTGATTGCGGAGCAGGTGGCAAATGAAAATTATCTTTTGCTTCCCGATGATCAGCCGATTCCGGATTCCATTCCCGATCAGTTCGGAATTCTGCTTGCACATAAAGATTTTTCTGTGACTGTGTTCCGTCCTGCTTTGATTTGCCATTCTCCGGTACAGAATCAACAACTTTTTGCCTGTTATACCGGTGCCGCCGGATTGGCTGATGTTCTCTTTGCCAATGGCGTGACCGTGGAAGAAGATGGTGCAGTCAAATACTCCAAGATCCCGCGCAGACGTCCCCATTTTAATGTACTCTGACGCAGGATGAGAAAAAAAGGGAAGAAAAGCACCATTTTCAACTTGACTTTTTCTCAAACGGGTTCATATTAAAGGAAACTTCACCAAAAGTTAAACTATCAGGATGAAAGGAATCCTTTATTATGAAAATCGGAATTATCGCAGACTTGCTCGGTCAGCCCCTTTTTGAATCACTCGCTTTGGCAAAACAGCTCGGCGCAGATGGCGTTCAGCTTTATGCCGTCGGCGCAAGATGGAATCTGATGGAATATTCCGCAGAACAACTTGCTGCGGTTGCTCAGGAATGTAAAAATCTCGGACTGGAAGTCACTGCTGTCTGCGGTGACTTGGGTGGACATGCGTTCCAATTCCGTCATGAAAATCCGGAACGGATCCGCAAAACAAAACAGATTTTTGATATTGCTGAAACCCTCGGCGCAAAAGTTGTGACCGGTCATATCGGCGTGATTCCGGAAGATCCTTCCTGCGAACGGTTTGCTATTCTCTGCGAAGCATTGAAAGAAGTTGCGGCTTATGCCAGCGGAAAAGGTATGGCATTTGCCATCGAAACCGGCCCGGAACATGCGACGACCTTGAAACAATTCTTGGAAGCCGTGGATGATCCCGGTCTGGGCATCAACTATGACCCTGCCAACCTGAAAATGGTGTTGGATGAAGATGTGGTCAAAGGCGTGGAAATTCTGGAAGGTCACATTGTTCATACCCATGCAAAAGATGGTATCCATTACAAAAAATGTGACCCCGTTATCGTTTACAATGCTTTTGCCGAAGGTGGTTTTGAAAAATTGTTGGAATCCACCGGACAGCTTTTTGCAGAAATGCCTCTTGGTAAAGGTCAGGTTCCCTGGAACGAATATATTCCCGCTCTGAAAAAGATCGGATATGATTCCTGGTTGACCATTGAACGGGAAGTCGGAGCAGATCCGGTGAAGGATATTTCCGATGCCGTCAATTTCCTGAAAGGAATCATTGTATAATGGCAATTTTGCTTGGAATCGATATTGGTACAACGAAAACAGCTTGTATCGTATACGATTCATACAAAGACTTGTTATTGTTTTGTGCAAGTGAGCCGAATCAGGCGTTTACCGCACCCGGTATTCAGGATCCGGAAAAACTCCTTGCACAAATCAAAACCATGTTGCGGTCCATTCCCGCAGCTCTGAAAAATGAAATTTCTGCTGTCGGCGTGACAGGGCAAATGCATGGTATTGTTCTGTGGAATCGGGAAGTGACATCTTCTCTTTACACATGGCAAAGTACCGTTTCTGAGACGGATTTGAATGTTGTAAAAGCCGTCGATCCCACTCTTTGTCAGGGGTATGGAATTACGACTCTTTATGCTTTGCAGCAGAAAGAAGCGTTGAAAAATTATCTTTTCTCCGGCACGATTATGGATTATCTGGTGTGGCATTTGACCGGACAGCTGGACAAGGTTATGATCGATCATACCAATGCTGCCAGTTGGGGAGCGTATGATCTCAAAAAACATTGTTTCAAACAAGATGTATTGGAACAACTTTCCATCCCCTGTGAATTGTTGCCGGAAATTGTGCCATCCGGGACCCGTGCCGGTGAAACCGCATGGGAAGATGATACCGGTCTGCCTTCCGGGATTCCCGTTATGGCGGCGATCGGAGATAATCAGGCAAGTGTATTTTTCACCTCACATGATCCGGAAAATGAATTGTTTCTCACCATCGGTACCGGCTCCCAGATATCCGCCATTACAGAAAGCGTGATTCCCGGTACAGGCTGTGAATACCGTCCTTATCCGGATGGACGGTATCTGGCGGTTGCGGCATCGTTATGCGGTGGTGCATCCTGGGCATTGCTGGCATCGTTTTTCCGTCAAACGCTGGAAACATTCGGAACGGCCCTGTCAGATGAGATGTTATACCGTAAGATGGATGAAATGGCGTTATCTGAACTTCATTCTGCCGACATCCCCCTTGTCAAGCCATCCTTTCTTGGTGAACGGTATGATGCGTCGTTACGCGGCAGTATAAAAGATCTGAATTTGCATAATTTCACGCCGTCAAAACTGGCTGCCGGTTTTGCAATGGGGATTATCCGGAATCTGTATGATCTGTTGCCGGCGGAGGTGCGCGGAACACGGAATCAACTGTTATGTTCGGGGAATGGGATCCGGCGGAATCAGTCTTTACAGAAAGCGTGTGCGATTTTATTCGGTTTGCCCTGTCAATTCCCGGATACCAGAGAAGAAGCTGCCTGCGGCGCCGCTTTGCTGGCAGAACGGCTGTTGGACTGAATACCATTAAAAATGGAATCGACTTCTTCCTCTGTCAATTCCCGCCATTTTCCGCAGGGCAGGGTGCCGAGAGAAAGTCCGCCTACTGCGACCCGTTTCAAACGCAATGCCCGGTTGCGGACAGCGGACAACATTCTGCGGATCTCTCTGTTTTTTCCTTCGCCGAGAATAAATTCATATTTATTGCCGTAAAGATAACGGATGGATAATGCACGCAAGCGTTCCCCTTCATCCACGATTCCCGTTGTCAAACGTGCGATTTCATGGGGCAGAAGTTCATAATCTGTACTTACCTCATAAATTTTTTGGATACCGCCGGAAGGGTGCGTCAAACGGTTCACAAAATCGCCGTCGTCGGAAAAAATCAACATTCCTTCGCTGTCCTTATCAAGCCGTCCGGCGGAGAATAAACGGGGGTGATCGGGATGCCGGATCAAGTCAAGAGCTTTCTTTTTTGCGTGAGGATCTTCTGCCGTGCAAACATAACCGCGTGGTTTATGGAGCATGACATAGTGGCGTTTTGCGGAGGGAATGACTTTTTTATGATTGCAGAAAACAACATCGTTTTCCGTGATCCGGCGTGCCGGATTGAGTTCCACCTCTCCGTTGACCGTGACATTACCGGCTTTCACCAGATCGACAGCATGGCGTCTGGAAGCGACACCGCATGTGCTGAGATACTTTCCCAACGCCATTTCATTTTTTCCGGATTCGTCATTCTGGCTCATAAAAAAGTCCTTATTGCTTGAAGTTTTGATTGATGAGTTGATAAATTAGCGCATAAACGGGAAAAATCAAGTCAAAAATCATACTTCTTTCTTGCAATTATGAAAAAAGATGATATATTTACTTAAAATTATTTATCTTATATTATGGAGTGACATATTATGAAAAAATCTGAGGTCAAAGTATTGATCATTACCGGTGTCGGTCTGAACTGTGAAAAAGAAACAGCGGCAGCATTCAGCTGTTGCGGTGCAACGCCTGAAAAAGTTCATTTGAACGATCTTCTTTCCGGCAAGTACAAAGTTTCCGATTATCACATTCTGGCATTTATCGGCGGTTTCTCTTTCGGTGACCACCTGGGGTCCGGATCCGTCTTTGCCAACCGTATCAAATTCCGTTTGGCAGATGAATTGAAACAGTTCATCAACGATGGTAAACTGGTCATTGGTATTTGTAACGGATTCCAGACTTTGACCCGTCTCGGGCTGGCTCCCGCATTGGATGGTCAGTATCTGACTCAGCAGGTCGCTCTTGCTCATAACGACAGCGGCGTATTCCGTGATGACTGGATTACATTGAAAGCCGATCCGGAATCTCCCTGTGTGTTCACAAAGAATATCGGTACAATCCGTTTGCCCATCCGCCACGGGGAAGGTAAATTCATTGCGGAAGCCGATGTGCTCGACCGCATCGAAAAAGCTCATCTGGCAGCCGTCCGCTATTGCGCACCCGATGGTTCTGCACCGAACGGTTTCCCGGAAAACCCCAACGGTTCTCTGAATGACATTGCCGGTATCTGTGACGAAACCGGTCGTGTTTTTGGTTTGATGCCCCACCCGGAAGCATTCCTTTCTCCCTTTAATGCACCCGACTGGCAGACAGCCAAGCACAAAGGTGAATTGCCTGACTGGGGTGAAGGCAGAGTGATCTTTGAAAATGCAGTGAATTACGCTGCAGAAAATCTGTAATTTCAATCTTTTGAAATTACCTCTCCAGAAATAAAAAAATACGGTGTTTCCGGGTTTTCGGAAGCACCGTTTTTTTATTGTCGAAACAGTATAAAAAAACGGAGTGAACCGGAATACGGCTCACTCCGCTGAAATATCAGATATTGTAAATCAGCAATTATTTATTGCCGGCAGCAATACCGTTTTCAGTCATGAACTTGTAGCTCTGTTCGATGGCTTTCCACATTTCCACTTCGCAATAGTCCAGTTCGACTACGATGGTTTCGCAGGAAGCAGGAGCTGCATCCACGATATCTTTGATGGGGAGGGTACCGGTACCGAGCGGGAGAAGATCGATCTTCATATCCAGCAAGCCGTTGACCATACCGGCATTTTCCGCTTTCTGGGAGCAGATACCGTCTTTCATATGGAGCTGAACAACGCGATCATGAAAGAGTTTCATCATTGCGACAGGATCTTCTTTCCCGAGATTTGTGGACCAGAACGCATCGAGTTCGAGTTTCAGTTCCGGGCAGAGTTCCATGTAGAGTTCATATTTGAACTTATCGCCGAGTTTTTCAAATTCCCAATAATGATTGTGCTGGAAAACAGTGATACCCTGTTTTTTTGCAAGTTCAATCATTTTATTTGTATTTTCAGCTGTTGCTTTGATTGCATCCATGTCTTTGAAGTTATCGGGACCATAGCCGCAGCAAGCATATTTTACGCCGAGAACATTCAAAGCATCAAGAGCTTCTGCCGTCGTTTCCGGAGTTCTCAACCAGGGAGAGTGTGAAGAATAGATTTTGAGTCCGAGGTCATCAATGATTTTTTTGAATTCAGCGGGTGTGAGATCCCAGAATCCGGCAGGTTCCACGGCTTTGTATCCGATGTCTGCAACTTTTTTGAGAACGCCGACGAAATCGTCTTTTGCATAATCGCGGAGAGAGTACAACTGTACAGCTAAAGGTCTGAGCATTTTTTTTACTCCTGAATTTAATAAGATTTGTTTTTTACGGGATTTCTCCCGTATTCTGATGATTTGAACTAATATAATACCGGGAATGTAAAAAGCAAGAAAAAAATCATATTTTTTTGAAAAATGTACGGTAAGATCTTTTCATTGCCTCTTTCCGCAGATATATCCCCGCTGGATCACGGTACAAAAAATTTTTCAAAACCTGACTTTCAGCACTTTTACTCCATATTCCCGTACATCACTCCAATCAAGTTGTTCCAAGTAAATTCCCATGCCGCCGGGCATGGTAAAACTGATCTTTTGTTTCGTGCGTAAATCTTCAACAGAAACGGGTTCTCTGCCATTGGTATCAAATGCGCCATAGAGGTGTTCCTGCTGTAAAAAGAATCCGCTTTTTTCCACTGATGGCGGATCGGTGATGAGAATGTAACAGCAATCCGGGTCTTCCAGTGATTGTGTAACGGAACAGAAGCCGCCTCCATGGAAACTGCCGGGGCGGACAGGAGATTTTATACCACCTCTTGTATTATAAACAGCTTCACTTCCCCACGACAGGAATTGTTCCACCCGCTGGAACATGGGATCATATTTTTCTTCCACTGTTCCATCCAGACGGACCGGTATTCCGAGAACATAATTCCATTGTCCGCGCTGGCCGATGGATGATATCATTTCATGCAAAAGAAAATCCGGGTCTTCCAGGTAATTTTTTGAATTCTGCACCATCAACGGCGTTTTTTCATCCCAATACCACCAACTTTCGCAATGGGGGATATCTTCGATAAAATTATCCGGAGGTGCCCCTACGCCAAAAGAATTGACCAATGTTCCACCGGATGGGCGGTTATATACGGGGACCGGTTCTGTTGCAACAAATTCCAACGTACCGAAATCCACATCTTTTACTTCCAGAAATGTGCAGCAGTTGACTGTTACCATTGCATCGGGGAAAATGGATTTGATATGAGCGGGGAAATCAAGGAATGGTTCTGTAAAACCACCGTCGAGCCAGAATCCGCCGATTTTCGATTTATCATATCGTTCTCCGATCTCTGCAACCAGTCGCCCGAGCAAGTCACGCATCTGCTCCTGATTATTTACATTTTTCAGGTAAACGCCATCCGGGGTTACGGCATCATGATAGGACATCATCATATAAATCATCAAACGGAGACCTGCGCGGTGAGCAGCTTCGATCAATGCGCCCAGATAATCTTTTTCTGTTTTCAGCACAAATTCTTCCTGTTCAGTTGGAAACATCACCCCGTAGCCGCCATTGCAATGCATACACGTGTAGTTGATATATTTTGCGCCGATCCGTTTTGCTGTTGCGACCATATTTTCTGCGACAACTTCCGGATCCGGAGCTGCGGCTTCAAATTCATCCACTGTTCTGTATCGCAAAGACTTGTGCATTGCCTTATCGTGAGAAGTCAACCCGCCGCCGGTAAAAAATCCCCAATGGAAGAAGATTCCCAGACGTGCAGGGGCAAACCATTGGTTGACCCGTTTTTTTCTAGCGGAAAAATCATGATTCAAATTCATTGTAACCTGCACCTTACTTTATTACCTCATTTTTTTGTTTTTTGTAATTTCAGGATATATTCCGTAATTTGCTTCCGTACATGGGGGATGAAGTCCGGAGTATGGGAATTCCGCAAGACATCCTGTATTATTTTTTGATAAAAATTCAAACATTCGGCTGCCAGTTTTTTATCCGCGGAAGTTTCTGCAAGCTGTTTCATCAAACGCATATATTTGACATCATTCAAGCCGGTAAGGAGAGTATCCGATCTGACGGTTCTGACAACTTGATCAAAACTTCTGATCAGCCAGTTGCCGCCCGGCATTACCCGCCAGTCATGTCCTCCATTGTAGTAGCCGGTAACAGCGGTGTAGAGATTGAGGCTGTAAAGATTTTCACTCAGAATGTGCCATGGGTAACAGCGATAGTAGGAATATGCCGCTGTTCCGTTCTCTGTGTTACACTTGTAAAGACTCAATTTTGCACCGGCTTTTTTCAATTCCGTGATATAATCCGTTCCGTTTGTTTGATAATCAGGTAAACCTGTTGATCCGTAAATGATAAATTCATCAACGAACGGGGCACATTCAATAAGCCCTTTGCAAAGTGAAATGTAGGGTGTTATTGTGATAGCTGTCCGGATTCCGGGATGATCCTGCTTGATGATTTGTGCAATGGCTTTCATTACATGTCCGACTTTTTTCCCATCCGGTTCATCCTGTAATTCGTGCGTGTAAAGATCTTTTGTGATCCCGTATTGCGAAAGGATTTTATCAAATGCTCCGATCCATTCACTCCATGCGGTACGCCATTCCGGGGAATGTTCCGGAAATTTCTTTTTCAAGATAACGTGATAGAACGTATAGTAACTGTCATAACCGATCAGGAAAGAACATTCTTTATTACGGATCTTTTCTTTCAGCAGGTCTGCGGTCAAAGTCAATATCGGCATTTGATTCGGGTGGATCCAGGACTTGATGATATGTCCTTTTTCATCAAATTCTGCCCGCAGCATATGCGGGGACAGCATATAGACATTGAATCCGATTTCATCCAGTATCGGTAAACACTCCTTACTGAATGCGGGATTGGAAAAACCGTTGAGCGGCAGGACCGGTTTCGGATCAAGAGCAAACGGCAAAATTTCCAGCGACAAAGGAATTGTTTTTGTCTGAACTGCATCCGCCGCTTTGAGCGTATTCCCTTTGTCGGCTTTCGGGTTGACAGATGACAGAGGATTGATCCGGAATGTCCCGGTATATATTCCCGGTTGTTTTCCGTTTGTTTTTATCCGCAGCCATATCAATGCAGAATCCCGTGCCGGAATGGTTACTGTCCCTGCATTTCCTGTTGGAACAAGAGCATCAAAAAAAACTCTGGAATCTTTCAGTTCGGAATCCCGGGAACGGATGGCACGGAATATTTTAATGTTACGTTGATCCAATATCCTGTTTTTCTCCCCGATCAATCCGAAACGTTCGCATTTGTTTTTATCAAGATGTTCAATTGTGATCCGGAAATCTTCTGTTTTATCGGAAAGATTGGAAATCACAATGGGAACCGGCATCAGTTCATTTCCGGCAGCTTGTAAACGAATGGAATCCTGATCGGAGAGAAATTGCTGTGGAATGTACGGCAAATGGAAATCTGACCCCAGCGGCGGCATGGAAACAATGACTTTGCTTTCTTCCAACTGTGACAGATGAATTTGATTTTTTAATGATTGAATATCTGCATAGATTTGTTCCGGAGACTGGTATTTGAGTTGATTGATTTCTTTCGTATAAGATTTATTCCGTAATTTTTTATTTTTTTGTATAAGTTGATTGATTTTATTTTTGATCCAATTGTCAAGCGGTTTGTTGATAAGGATTCCATATCTGCTGATATCATGGAATGATGTTTTCTGAAAAGTTAAAGAACTGAATTCTTTTGCATGATTCCGTTCCCGCGCGGCAAAAAATCCAATGTCTTCCGGCATTATGGAACAGCCTAAAATTTTATATGGGATTTCAGCAGTGACCGTCCATGAATTATTATCTTTGTTGATTTTTGCTTTCCACGCAGTTTTTGCATTTTTATCCGCAATGCCTGTCCATTTTGCACCATTGACAGAAACGGCAAATTGAATCGGTTTTTGTGCGCCGGATGGCAGGAAAAAAAACTCAACAAGGTCATCATCTTTCCAGGGATTGTTTTTATCTGTAAAATGAGTGGTTTTATTGAGTTTTGCGGAATCCGGTTCACTGCATTCCATGGTTACATGAAATGCAGTTTTCCCGGCAGAGACCTTTACTGTTGTAGCGGCCGCAGGTTTCTGATTTGTTTCAAGTGTCCGGAATTTGCTGTATGATTTTCCGGATTCATATACCGCTCTTACGGAAGGCTTTTTTTTTTCGGTCTGTGCTGAGGCCGCAGTGGGAAGTTGTTGAATTTTTTCAATGACAACATCGTCAACCATCAACCATTGTCCCACGTTGACATACATTTTTTCGCCATGTTCCGTGCTTGCATAAACAGGGATCCAAAGCAAAGCTTCCGTTTCTTTTCCGCTGTGGAAAGTTCCGCTGATATTTGTCCAGCTTTTTTCGTTCAGGTTTTTCAATACCGGAGTTTGTGTAAGGCGTTTTTCTTTGTTGCCGTCTTTTCCGAAATTACCAATCCGGCAGAGGATATTAGCCTGTTCGGGTCTGATATTGGTTTTCAGCCGCAGAGAATACCGGTATGATGTATCCGGTTCAATTTTGAAGGCAGAGGTTATTTTTTGCCCGTTACCGCCGATATAGATCCAGGAAAGAAAACTTTTATGATTGTTTTTTTTGGAGATGTGGATATGAGTAATTGTCATTCTCGCGACTTTATTCCAGGTCGTATCTTCTGTGAACGTTTTCAAAACTGCGTATCCCGCATTATTTCTTAACCTGGTCTCTTTCGTCAGCGGTGCGTCATACGAACCGTTATTGATCAGATTCTGAGCGTGCAAACAACCCGCGCTCATCAGTAAAAATGCAGAAAAAAATGGTGCTTTCATTGTGCTGACCTTTCTGTTGAATTATCAGTTATATGGTATTGATCCGTATTGAACGATATGTGCACGATCCAGATAATGCACGCGCTGCCGGTATTCATATGAGCGTGTGCCGGAGGCAAAAAACTCTGTCCCGTTGAGAGTGCTGACATGTCCATCTATAAATGCCAGGTTGATCCGGTTTGAATGTGCTGCATAAAAATAACCGGAATAACTGTTGCTGTCCATTCCGATAAGGGAATAATTTCTGCGATCATATTGAGTTCTCATTGCGGAATCCCCGGCATAAAACCAATCGGTAGGATGTTTAATTCTTTTTACCATAAGAAAATTGATATCCAGCGCAGAGCCATTGTAGGTAAACGTGGTGCTTTTACGTACCAGATGTGCCGCCGGGTGAATGCTTGTTCCATCCTGTCTTGCGCCATAGGTCCGGTTTTCATTGGTGTCTTTTCCCACCCCGCGTGCGGGACAGGTTACCAGTTTCCAATTATCTTTCGGCAGATAACCGAGTTTTGTGTGAATCGTGACCCATACCCCATTTCCGAATGAGGGTTGAAGAATATCGTTATAATCATGCAGATAATTGGTAATTCCGCCAAGTGCGATTTGTTTCAAATTACTGGTGCAATTGATTGCTTTAGCCTGTTCCCGGACACCATTCAATGCGGGCAGAAGCATTCCGGCAAGAATAGCAATGATTGCAATGACCACCAGAAGTTCAATCAGCGTAAACGCTGATTGAGTGAAGATGTGAAGGTGTGAAGAGTTTGCCTGCGGCAAACGTGAAGTGCGCCCTGACGGGCGTAAGGATGTGCAGTTTTTATGAATTTTTTTGAGGCAATACAACGGTAAAACACCTATTTGACAAGTA
>JAFVSW010000179.1 GCA_017503545.1 Lentisphaeria bacterium
AATTATATCAGTTCCATCATCCCGATCAGCGGGTCACCGGAAACGCAAAAGCGTATTTTGCACTCCGTTTTTGAAAGAAAACCTGCGGGGATCGTGTTATACACGGGAGATTTGGAATTGCAGCAAGATTTGTTTTCAGGTCTTGACATTCCGATATTGCATTTGATCCGCCGTCATTTCGGACTGGCAGGGGATGTTTTGAGTTTCCGCAACGAGGATTCTGCCGCTGACATTATAAAACATTTCTATGGAGCCGGCTGCAGAAAAATCGCCATTTTCGGGAGTCGGGTCAATTCTCATGCCATGCGTGAGCGTCTGAACGGCTTTATGGAAGGATTCCGCAAAGTCCGTCTGCGCCCACGGCAGGAATTGATCTGCACAGATCCCTCCGGATATGATGATTTTTTCATAAATTTCCAAACGACGCGCCGTCCACAGGCGGTATGCTGCTTGAACGACTACTGCGCGGGAGAGTTTTTTATCGAGATGAAAAAGCGCGGACTCCCGCTTGATGGAATTTGCGTTTCCGGTTTTGACTGTTCGCCTGCCACCATGTTTTACCCGTCTTCGATCCTGACGGTAAAACTGCCCCTGGAAGAGTTGGGCGACAAAGCGGCAGAACTTTTGATCCGGCGCATAGAAAATCCAAAGTTGTCGGAACTTCACGAAAAACTTTCATCAGAGCTCATATACACGAAACTGGAATATCATTCAGAGGATATTTCCATTTCTCCAAAAGGTTAAAACAGGAATCACGGTCAATCAGGAGAACGATACCATGACATACAAAACACCATTTCAGGTCAATCAAGGCACGATTTTTGATGCAGACGGAAAAAAGGTCTACCTTTTCGGCGTCAATTATTATGCTCCGTTCAATCACAATTTTTACAACATCCTTGAATTGGGAAAAGACCATTTCAAGGCGGTGGATGAAGATTTCCGCCACTTTCAGGAATTGGATATCCGTTTTATCCGTATCCATTTGTATGACAGAGAGATCACGGATGCGGAAGGCAATCTTGTCGAAAATCTCAATCTGGACATTTTCGATTATGTATTGGAAAAAGCGGAACAGCAGAATATTTATCTGATGCTGACTCCGATCGTCTGGTGGAATACAGTCAGTACACAAATCGCAGTGGAAGCAGATTATGCGTACTGGTACACCGGCTCACATCAGGATTTCGGTTTTTCCAATTTTTACAGCAAAGACAGCCTGATCTGGCATCCGGAGGCGCTGAAATGTCAAAAACGGTATTTCCATTCCCTCTTTGCACACCGCGGAAAAAGAACCGGAAAGCGGATTTGTGATTACAGCAACATTGTTGCGGTGGAACCATTTAATGAGCCGGATTATATTGTACCCTGGCTCGTGGAAACCGATCAAACGCCATCCGAAATGTGGGCGCGCGTTTTTTCACAGGGGAAACTGCGTCAGGAATTAAAAACGATGTTTTGGAATTTTGCAGAAAAGCATCCGGAACTGACGGATACGAAGGATATTTGCCGGGAATTCAATGCTTCTATTCTGGCAAATTATTTCAATGAGCTTCTCCCGGTTGTGGATGAATATTTTGGCAACAGAACGATCAAATGCAGTTTTGCAAGCTACGATGGCAGGATCGATTCAAAAACAAGTCAGCTGATGAAACAACATCGCATCGAAGCCGTTTCTTTCGGGGCGTATCTGAACACATGCGATTTTGATGGTGTCAATACCGATTCTGCAAATCATTTGCCAATGGCGGAACAATGGTTGAAGAATGTGCAGACATCCTGCAAATCCGATCTTGCACGCATCATTTATGAATTTGATGCCACAGGTACACAAAACGGATATCCGCTGGCGGCTCTGGCTGCAGCTTTCCGGGAGACCGGTATTCAAATGGCTGCGTATTTCACTTATACCCCGGCAGCGGTGGCACAATGGAATCCGGGATGGCTCGTTCATTATCTTGCAATGGAACACACACCATCCAAAGCTGCGGGCTTTGCCGTTGCTGCCGCCATTTTTCACTGCGGAGATGAACCGGAGCGTGTAACAGATGAGGAAAAATGGCAGGGTAGAAATTTCCTCATCGAACGGAATAACGATTTGACCGTTTATGCGGATCAAACCCTGTTCTGCTATTCCAATGATACGGATATAGTTCCTCCGCAACCCGAAAAACTTGTCAGAATTTTCGGCAGAGGGAAGTCAGAACTCGCTTCATGCAGTGGAAATGGCTGCTATGTTTTGGAAAAAATTTCAGGAAAACAATGGCTGCTCCATCTGCATCCGGCACAGAAATTCCTTGCTGATCCCCAGCGCGGACGTCAATTCAGACCCATGGCAAACCGTTGGATCTCCTGTCTGAAAGAAGCACCTGTTTCTCAACTTCTGGAACAGGTTCTGACCTTCCGGTTTTCCTTAGGAGAACTGGAAAAAGTGTCTTCTCTTGGTACAAAGGAAACGATTCAGATCAGCGATTCGGGAAGTTGTGAACTGCATCCGGGGGATTATCTGATCACACTCCGGTGAAGATCGCAGTATTGATCCGGTCTTACTTTGGATTTTCAAGTTAACTGCAACATTCTGCTTCTGTATTTCTTCAAAGCCTTCAATGTTGACTCGCCGTTTCCACTTTCTCATTTCTTCGGGATCACGGGCAGGATGATGCGGCTGGCGGCGCCGGACTTGTGACAGATGGGTCGGTATCTTTTCCATCGGTGGCGGCGTAGAGAGTGGCGCGCACGTTACCGATAACGTCCGGATCCTCTTTCATCGGTTCAGAGGTATAGACCAGCACATCGGGACGGGCTTCGATCTCCGTCTGGCACGGAATCCTCTGCGGTCGGCGGCAGGAGATGTTGCAGCCTCTTTGCCCTGATCCAGCGGAATGCCCTGTTCAAAGATAATAACACCGGCATCAATAATTTTCTGATCTTCAATAATGGACCAACCCAGCGAATTTGTCCCGAGGTCCAACCCCAGATTCCTCATTTTTTGCCTCTTTTCCTGTTTTTTTTAATTTTTCTCTTGACTTTTCAAAAAAGCATGCCATAGTATGATAACTTCTTA
>JAFVSW010000180.1 GCA_017503545.1 Lentisphaeria bacterium
GACAGGATAACCTTCAATTAAGAGACTCTTTTGTTACCCTTTTTTCAACAAAAATATAAGGAAAAATCAATATTTTTTGATAAAGTGTTGATTTTTAGAACTATTTAACTAAAAAATGTCAAATGGTTTTGACATTAACAAACTTACAGAAAGGAATATAAACAATGGAAAAATTTGATGTAGCCGTACTCGGTTTGGGTGGCATGGGTAAAACACATACGGAAGCTGCAAAAAGCTCTCCTTATGTCGATAAAATTTACGGTTATGAACCGGATCAGGCACGCCGTGAAGAACGGGCAAAAGAATTGGAAATCATTCCCGCAACGCTGGAAGAAATCATGAACAATCCGGCGATCAAATTTGTCTCTATTGCAGCAAGTAATGCCGCGCACTTTCCTCTGGCAGAAGCCGCTCTGAAAGCCGGCAAAAAGGTCATGTGCGAAAAACCCATGGGCGATACGTTGGAAGAAGCTACAAAGTTTATCGAATTGAAGAATAAATACAATGGCTTCCTTCAGGTCGGTTTTGAACTCCATTACTCCACGATTTATCAGAGAGCAAAAGAATGGATCGATCAGGGATTGATCGGGGAAGTTGTCAATATCCAGACCCGTTATTTCTGCTGTGAATTTCATGGTAAAAACACATGGCGTAGCAATAGTACCGGCAGCTTCCTTATCGGCGAAAAACTGTCCCATTATCTCGACCTTCAGCGTTGGTTCATGGGCTGTAATCCGGCTACTGTTTACTCTGTAAATGCGCCCAATGTAGTTCCCTATTTCAACCATCATGACAACCACAACATTGTGGCAAAATTCACAAACGGTGGTGTCGGCGTTCTCAACTTTATGATGTATAATGCGGAAACACTCCACAAAGACCCCCTGGTTGATATGCTCACACAGCAGTCTGATGACGGACATTTCCTCCAGTACATGATCTGCGGTAAGAAAGGTGCCATCGAAACTGACGTCTTCCGCCGCCGTATCCGCCGTTGGGCTTTCTCCGATGGTGAAAAACACATGGAAAGCAAGATCGTGGAAACTGTGACTTATAAACCGGAAGATGACCAGGTCTGGATCCACAATACAGCCGGACAGAACGTCCGTATTCTGGAACTCATTGCACAGGGCAAAGGTCCGGAAGTTCCGCCGGAAGATGCTTATGAATCCATGCGCTATTGCTTTGCTGCTGCCGCATCCGAAGCAACCGGCAAAATCATTGACATGAGTAATTTCTGATACACCGGAAAATACGGGGAGATTTTTGGAATCTCCCCTTCCCTTTCAGTCCTCCATAGCCTCGCGCCATGGAGGATTTTTTAACGTTTAACGGGATTGCATTTTTAGCAGAGGCAAATTCAAAAGTCTTCAAAAATGCCTGAAAACTCTTGTTGAGATCTGAAAACGGAGCGTTTGAGGCTTGTCCGCCGTAGCCTTGGCGAAGGTGGATGGTAAATAATCCACACCTTGTCACGGCACAGCCGCAAGGCGACGCCGGATCAAACTACCATTTCCATCTCTTCAACAATCCTTTTTCAGTCAAATTTTGCCGGACTTTTGAAATTACCTCAGCAATTCCGTTTTTTTTGTATACACGTACCGTATGTACATAAAAAAACCGTCTGCAGAAATATCTGACAGACGGTTTTTGATATTACAGAATAATAATTCTGAAAAAAGGCTTACCAGCCCTGAGCGATCATAGCATCAGCAACCTTACGGAAACCGGCGATGTTAGCACCGGCAACGTAGTTGATCTTGCCATTTTCTTCGCCGTTGGCTACGCAAGCTTCATGAATACCAGTCATGATGGAGTGGAGTCTGGAATCCACTTCTTCAGCAGTCCAGTAGCAGTGACCAGCGTTCTGAGACATTTCCAGGCAGGAAGTTGCTACGCCGCCGGCATTGACAGCTTTACCGGGAGCGAAGGGAATACCGTTGCTCTGGAAGCACTGGATGGCTTCCGGTGTGCAACCCATGTTGGAAACTTCAGCAACCATTTTGATCTTGTTGGCAACCAATGTTGCGGCATCGTTACCATTGAGTTCGTTCTGGATAGCGCAAGGCATAGCAATGTCAGCATCTGCTTCCCAGGGTTTACGGCCTGCAAAGAATTTGCTGCCTGCGAATTTTTCAGCATAGGGAGCAACAATATCTTTGCCGCTGGAACGGAGTTCGAGCATGTAGTTGACTTTATCAAAGTTAAGACCATCTTCGTCCAGGATGTAACCATCGGGACCGGAGATTGTAATAACTTTAGCACCGAGCTGAGTTGCTTTGAGAGCTGCGCCCCATGCAACGTTACCGAAACCGGAAATAGCAATGCGTTTGCCAGCGATTTCCTGATTCTGTCTTGCCAGCATGTGCTGCACAAAGTAAATTGCACCGAAACCGGTTGCTTCAGAACGGACAAGAGAACCACCCCAGCCGAGACCTTTACCGGTAAGAACGCCGTTGAACATGTTGGCAAGGCGTTTGTACTGACCGAAGAGGTAACCGATTTCACGGGCACCGACGCCGATATCACCGGCGGGCACGTCGGTATCAGGACCGATATGACGGAACAATTCACGCATGAAAGCGTTGCAGAAATTCATGACTTCCAGGTCAGATTTGCCCTTCGGATTGAAGTCACTGCCGCCTTTGCCACCGCCCATGGGGAGAGTGGTCAGAGCGTTTTTGAACATCTGTTCAAAACCGAGGAATTTCAAAACTGAGAGATTGACAGTGGGATGGAAACGCAAACCGCCTTTGTACGGGCCGAGTGCGCTGTTGAACTGGACACGATAACCATTGTTGATCTGGACTTCGCCGTTTGCATCGGTCCAGGGCACCTGGAACTGAATGATGCGTTCCGGAACAACAATACGTTCCAGAATCTTGTTCTGTTCGTACTTCGGATTTGCATCCAGAAGAGAGGTGAGAGATTCAAAAACTTCTGTCACACTCTGGATAAATTCTTTTTCCCACGGATACTTGGCGATTACACATTCCTGAAGAATGCGTTCTGCATAAGCGTTCATTTTCATACTTCTGTTTTCCTTTCCTGTGTAAGAAACATTTGCTGCCTTACAGTTTAATTGTTTATGATATAATAATCTATCCCACACAGTGGAAGATGTCAAGAAGAAAATACAAAAAAAACTATTTTTTTTTATTATTTTTTCGACAGAAGCGGATTTTTTCATACCGACATGATTTTTTACATTTTTGTCATTTCATTATCCATCAATATATTACAACATGTAAAAACATTATTTTTTACATTTTTGTAAAAGAATACACAAAACAGTAAGATTTTACAATAAAAATTCCGGAGTTTACGAACCTGACTTTTATGAATGAATAAAAATAAGGATTTCATTTAATTTTCATTTGAAACTTTGCCTGCGGCGTGATATGTTACCCATATTTCAATATTGTTTTATTATAATACAAAGAAAGGATTTTTTTATGAGAGCTTCCATTCTTGCAATGATCCTTGCAGGCGGCGAAGGCACACGCCTTGCTCCGCTCACCGACCAGCGCGCGAAACCGTCCGTCCCATTTGGCGGAAAATACCGGATTATCGACTTTGTATTGAGTAACTTTGTAAACAGTGGGATCGACAGTATTTTTGTGTTGACACAATTCAAATCCCAAAGTTTGATGGAACATATCATCAACGGGTGGAATATTGCAAGCAGCCAGGTTCGCGGCAGATTCATCATTCCGGTACCGGCACAGATGCAGACAGAAGACCGCACCTGGTATTGCGGCACAGCGGATGCGATTTATCAGAACGTACATTTGATTGAAGACTTCCGGCCGGACCTGCTTTGCGTATTCGGCGGCGACCACATTTACCGTATGGACGTCAGCCAAATGGTTGATTTTCATATAGAAAAAGAGGCTATTGCAACCGTTGCAGCCATCCCGGTACCGATTTCTGAAGCGCATCAATTCGGCATTATCGAAGTGGATAAAAACTGGCGTATTACCGGATTCCAGGAAAAACCGCAGAATCCCACACCCCTGCCCGATGACCCGACCATGTGTCTTGCCTCTATGGGCAACTACATTTTCGGCGCAAATGATATTATTTCCCTTTTGAAAAGTGACCATGAGGATACGAACAGCAGTCATGACTTCGGCAAGAACATCATTCCGTCACTGGTTGACACCGGCCGTCTTTATGCCTACAACTTCTATCTGAACCGCATCCCCGGTCAAGCGGAAAATGAAAAACCATATTGGCGCGATGTGGGAACTTTGCGTGCTTATTTTGAAGCAAATATGGATTTGCGTGCGACACATCCTCAATTGGATTTGTATAATGAAAAATGGCCGATTTACAACTATCACTTCAGTCTTCCTCCCGCAAAATTTGTCCATAACGAAGAAGTTGACCGTCACGGTCTGCCGCGGATTGGAAAAGCAATCAATTCTCTGGTTTGTGATGGCTGTATTGTTTCCGGCTCCACGGTTACCAATTCGGTATTGTTCAATCAGGTCTCTGTTCACAGTTATGCCACCGTACACAACAGTATTCTGCTGAATGACGTGGATGTGGGGGAAAATTGCCGGATCCGCAATGCCATTATTGACAAACACAATATGATTCCGCCGGGAACTACGATCGGCTATAATCATGACGAAGATAAAAGACGGTATTATGTCATTGACATTGAACCGGATCAATATGGTAATCCGCAATGGTTGACTGTGATTCCGAAAGATCGGCACAATCTGAATTTGGAATTGCCGAAAAGTTTTGAAACACACGATCATCATGAGTGATCAGGAACTTTGGCAAAAACTGTACGCAGTTACAGAAAAAGAACTTGCTGACGGACCGGGCTGCCATGATTTTGCCCACATTCTACGGGTCTTGCACAATGCAGAACGTATTGCAGAATCCGAAAAGGTGGATCATCTCTTTGCGCTCCGCGTCGGTGCGCTGCTCCATGATATTGCCCGTCCGGAAGAACAGCGTTCCAACGGAACGGTTTGCCATGCGCAAATCGGTGCAGTAAAGGCGGCAGATGTACTCCGGCAATGTGGTTGTACGGACGAAGATTTGATCCAACGGGTATCGGATATCGTCCGGGCTCATCGTTACCGGGGCAATATTCCGCCGGAAACAATAGAAGAACGTATTGTATATGATGCCGATAAACTGGACAGTCTGGGAGCATTCGGCGTGGCACGTTCTTTTCACTTTGCCGGGAGGATCGGGGCGCGTCTTCACAACAGCCGGGAAGCGGCATTAAATTCTGAGGCATACAGCCGGGAAGATACAGCCTATCGGGAATATCTGGTAAAACTGCGTTATCTGCCGGAACGGATGCTGACGGAAACCGGAAAAAAACTGGCGAAACGGCGCAGCGAATACATGCACAATTTTTTTGATGAGTTGGAAAAAGAAGCATTATCTTTGGAATAAAAGGAACGGATAATATGGAATATTTGGGACATTTACCGGACACTGATCCTTTAGCTGGGTATTTGAAACATGATATTTTCCCGCAGATCGGTTGTAATGGCAGCGAGGGAATCCGTGTCTTTTCCACGAATGGTTCCAACGATGTCTATATTTATGAGGATCGTCAGACGTGTAAAAAAGTCGTCGGTAAATTCTATTATTCGCCGAAAAAGGATAATTGGGAACAGGCGGGACGCCTTCTTGACCGGGAATGTCAAAATACAGAACTGTTCCGCTCTTTTTTAGCAGAGCAGCATTATGCAGCCAGAATACTGGGCAGAAATGATGATATGAACCGGTTACTGGTCGTGGAATATTGTTATGGTGAGCCGCTTGACAGTATTATCATGCGCGCAATCAATAACGGGGAACGTTTTTTGCTTTTTGAAAAATTGCGGGCACTGGCATATTTTCTGGCAACAGTACACAATCGATCCGCCAAAGAAGAAACAGTCGATTTCAATTACGGCTGTCATTACACCCATTGTATGATCACCGGGCTGGAAAATTTTGCATCCGGCACCACCATTGAATCTTTACGCCGGAAATGTGAGGAATGGAGAAATGATCCGGTAATGTGGCAGGATCGTACCGTTCTGGTTCATGGCGATGCAACACCGTCCAATTTCTTTTTCGGGGATGGCATGTATGTTATCACATTTGATTTGGAACGGGTAAAATGGACGGACCGGATTTTTGATATCGGGCGCATTGCAGGTGAATTACAACATTTCTTTTTACGCAGTACCGGGGATAAACTCAATGCAGAACCGTTCATCCATTTCTTTCTGCAGGAATATTCCTGGCATTTCCCGGATCATGAGCAAACATTTCAGGCAATAACAAAACGGGTACCGTTTTACATGGGAACCAATTTATTGCGAATCGCCAGAAATACCTATTTGGATGATGATTACAGAAGACAGCTTATCCACGAAGCGAAGGAATGTTTGAGGAGGAAATAAGTATGATCAAAGGGCTTCTCTTCGATATTAACGGTACTCTCATTGATATTTTGACTAATGAAGGGGATGATAATGTATACCGGACAACAGCAAATTTTCTGGATTATTACGGCGTGCATGTCCCCCATTGGAAATTAAAGGAATTGTTTTTTGAACTTAACCACAAACAGCGGCATGAAAGTAAAGAGGAATTTCCGGAGTTCGATGCAGCATTGATTTTTCAGGATATCATAACACAATACAGTACCGGAAAAACAACAGAAAATATACGTCTTGCAAAAGATGCTGCAATCGTTTTCCGGGCGGCGTCCAGATTCAAATTAGATCCGTATCCCGGAGTGGAAGAAACGCTGAAAATATTATCAAAACAATATAAAATGGCTGTTCTCTCCGATGGGCAGACGTTATGGGCATTGCCGGAACTGCGCACAACAGGGTTGGATCGATTCTTTTCTTCTGTAACCGTTTCCGGTGATTACGGATATCGCAAACCGGACCCCCGTTTTTTTAAGACTGCACTGGATAAAATGGAATTACAGCCGGAAGAAGTGATTTATATCGGGAATGATATGTACCGCGATGTATACGCTGCAAAAAAAGCCGGAATGAAAACAGTCTTTTTCCGCTCCAATCAGGGGGATCATGAATATCACGGAGCAGACCCCGATTATATTATTTATAAATTTGAAGAACTGCTCCGTGCGGTTGAATTTTTAACCGTATAAACCGGTATCTTATCAGCCGGCAGTAGGGGCGGATTCTGCTGCGGTGTAGGTATGAAGTTCCGCATTATCAGCCGCGGAAGCTTCAATCGTGAACGTTGCGGCACCGGTGTTTTTTTCGTCCACCGATGTGGCATTGACACCATATGTAATGCCGCCGTACGTGAGGGAATCTCCCGCTTTGACGGAAAGAGCTGTACTGTCCATGACTCCGGAAAGAGCCACTTTTTCGACTCTGGAATAATACCATGTATCAGTAACAGCCCCATTTTCATTGCGGGCTTCTGCCATCTTGGCTGAAGTTGACCGTTTTACAGTATTGAGAATACATCCGGTAACACCGCCATCCGTATTGGAAATAATACCAAATTGTCTTGCCATGATGATATAACCTTTCTTGTTGTTCGGCAATTAAAAATATTGTAAGGTTTTTCGGCTGAAAACCGGTTGATCCATTTCGAGAAAAGCAACTTGGGAATCCGCTCTTTTCTCTGCACCCGGAAGGATAAATTGTTCTTTCCGGATCTCCTCCAAACGCTGTCTCACCTGATCAACACGGGTTTTGAGTTTTTCAGTAAAACGGGAGCCGGAAGTACGGACGTACGCCCGTTCTTCTGCCAGAGTCAAAGTCCAACTTTTCAGCAAAGGCAATGCCTGCTCCCCGGTGATCGGCGTTTGATAATACAGAGAAAGCACGCCATCGATTTCGGCTTGTGCATCCTGCAAATCCAGGATTGCATATTGCGGCTCCGGATAAATCTCGGCAAAATCATTTCCCAGCCGATCCCTGAAATCATTTTCTGATGCATAACACATATTGTTTGATCTCCATACTAAAAACAGTTTGCCGGAAAAAGTACAGAATCATTCCCCGGCAAACTGATACAGAATGAGAAATGACGGATCAGCGGCCGCCGCGGAAAATCAAATGCGGGAATGCACAAACGGCATTACCATAGGCTTTGGTTCCGTAAATGATCTCATCGCGTTCAAACACGGATTCATTTTCCGGACGATCCAATGCCGTCAATTCACATTCTTTGGATTTCATCAGAATGACAGGCTTGATGAACCCTTTGTTCTGTGAGAGATACCAGTCATTTGCATAATCCCCGGTCAAACGCGGATTGACAACAATCTCGACCAGCTCAAAATTCCGGTTGTCGATCACCGCACCACTTTCCCCGGTCACAACTTTTGTATTTTTGACAATATCCCAGGCTGCAGCACGGAGTTTCGGACCAACCATCAAGGTATCCGGAGTGACAGCCAATGTCTGATCGTTATGCGCCTGATAAGATGTCATAGTCTCATAAGCATTTTCAAAGGATTCTTTGGAAAGCGGGTCGGAAACCGTATTGCAAATCCGGTTCGCACCATAATGGTGATCCGCATTGAAAAACGGAACGCCATCGATCCAGTTTGAATTTGCAGTCAATGCCTCCACCGCAAGACGATCCCACAACTGTTTGCCCGCCTGCCCCATTTGAGCAATGAGTGACGCATATTGCTTCCAGTTGTCCGTTTCAATATCACGGACACGGATCTTTACCGTATCTTCAAATGCACGTTCCACCACACGGAGCGACTGACTCTTCAGATTTTTGATCTGACGGGGGCCGATCCATTCCCGCATGAACGCAAAGGTTTCAAGAAACGGAAATTCCAGAATGGAGTGTTTACTGTCGCCTTCAATCATACAGAATTTATCATAGATTGTTTCCACGGCATCAAAAGCCTGCTGAAATTTAAGACTGTATGCCGTTCTCATAGAAGAAAGAATATTGGGATTGAGTTCCATAATTTATAACCTTTCAAGATCAATTTATTTGTTATTTTTTCAGCCGAGTTTGACCCATTTTGTACCGTTATTGAGATACACATCTCCGGCGGCGGCTTCCGTAATATTGGTGCCGCCGCTCCAGGAGGCGGTGACGATCAAAATGGTACCGGCTGGATATTTTGCTGCAGTTTCCGGGTCGGCTTCCACTTTTTTCACAATAGCAGATGCCGGAACGGATGCCGGATGATTGCCGATTGTGACAACTGCCTGACCTTCATCAAAATCCATCAGAACACCGGCAACAAGAGAATTGGTGCCGCCGATTCTGCCAACAGTCTGATCATCGACAACATAAACATAACTGCCGATATCCTGTACAGTCAATGCCTCATTGCCGCTGCCGTTTTCCAAACGGAATGTGCCGCTGCGGAGATAAGCACAGCCGTTGAATACAGCTTCACAAATACCTGCCGTGATCAAGTGCGGTGCATCCGCTGCCGGAACGGCTTTCCCTTCCCGGTCGATTGCAGCAATTGCCCCCGGATACAATGTATATCCGGCTGCGATTTCCAATTTCCGGGAAAACCCGGTTCCTCCATAAAAGATTTCTCTGGTGTTTCTGGGTGCATTCAATGCGCTCATAATGATGTTGTTCCTTTCGTTTTATTGTTTCAATGCTGCCTTGTGGGCAAGAAAATCTTCTTCGGTAAAGCCGAAATGACGGCATACGGTTTTATCTTCTTCAGTAAGATGACAGGATGGCTGTTCCATCTCTTTAAGACTGGAGAGGGGCAATGTTCCCTGGGGAATCATGACCGGCGCCTGTTCCAAATGTGCGGCAAGCTGTTCCACATCCAGTTTTTTCCACCAGCTTTCCGTTGCCGGTGTAATCTTTCCGCTTTGGAGTCCGCTGCGGATCAAATCCTGATGCCGTTTCTGATCCCGTTCCGCTCTGAAACTTTCATTTTCTTTTTGTAATTCGTTGATTTGTGCAAGAAGTGCCTCCTTGCCATCGGCGTTTTCAATCAGATTTTTCAACGCAATGACCAGTACGGAATCCGGTACATTCTCTTCCAGCTGCAAAGAACGCTTGAATTCTCCGATCAACTCTGCTTTTTCTCCGATTGCCTGCACGAGCGTTTCATTCCCGTCAGGAGTTTCTGCCGTAAGCTGCAGGGTATCCACCTGAAGCAACCGGCATAATGCCTGTTCGACTTGTGTCATAGACATTTCCTTTTCTTGTTGGTTTTTATTAAGTTCCGGGGATGTCCCGGAAACGGATATCGATTCTGCGGATGCCGCAAGTGCATCCAGATTATTGATCGCCGGTTGATTCTCCAATGCCACACTGGTAATCCGCAAAGGTCCGCCTGATAACCCGCGAATGACTGGCGAAAAATAACGGAATATTTTTTCCATCAGCAATTTATATGCGCTTGGATTCCATTTGACACGAAAGCGCAAATGTGCTCCGCACCGGCGTAACGTTCCAAACCCCATAGCGGCAACGCCATCCGGAATAAATTTCAGGACGTCACTTTCATCCATGTTATTGGTGATGGAAAGATGGTGTAAATAATGATGAGAATCAACGGGAATCAATTCCCCTTTTTCATTGAAATAACGGACAATCTCATCCAGATCATCCCCACTGAGGTTAATTACCCCTTTGACGCCATTTTTTACAAACGGATTCTCTCCGAGGTGCAGCAGAGTCCACTCCTCCGGAACTCCATTCTTGTCCCGGATCACAACATTTCTGTCATTCTGCTCCATGTCCATTCCATCATGGATCATGATGTCATCCGGGGATAAATTGAAACAATTCATTTGCTCAACCTTTCCTGTTTCATTGTATTCTTGATTAAATGAAGACCAAAACGTTTTCCGATTTCTTCCGGGTCCGCGTCAAAACCGGCGTGATGCAATGACTCAAGTGTTCGCGCAAACTCCGTCAGATCTTCCGGCGGTTCTACGCGGAAACGCACCACCGGTACCGGCGCATCCGGACCATAATGATATGCCGTCCACGGTGCCGCAATTCCGGCGCGGATGGTCGCTTCCATCTTTTTTGCATCGGCTTCCAAAATATCCTGCCGGACTTTTGACTGTGCGTCACCACCGCTGAGCCCGGCGGCTTTGCCAGATGAGGCAAGCTGTCCGAGGATCACTTTTGTAATCGCTTCACTGATATGCGTAATAATCGCTTCATAAACAGCAGAGGAATTACCGGCTCCTGCCTGTAATAATTCAATTTCCATTGATTTGGAAAAAACACCGCCGCCGCGCGGTCCGAAATTGCGGATCGCTTTCTGTACTGTCATACGGTCTTTTTCATACGCACTGCGATCCAGTTTCGCAACAATAAACGGCATCCCGTACCGTTCCGCAAATGCCAGCCAATCTTTCATGGGGTACGATTGAAAACAATGCAGCCAGGCAAGTGTCCGAATCAAACCGCCACGGCAAATATCGCCGCACGTCCTGGTATGATGGTGAATCAAAAATTTATGTGGCGGCAACAGAATACCTTCCGGATGATCCTGTGTGATCAGCCGTGGTTCCAGGGAATCGTGAAAAGTAAAGTGATGTCCCGGAATATTACGGAACCCGATCAATTCCGGTCCATCCCAAATGATTTCCGATACCGCATACGGTGCAATGATTGCATGGGAAAGATCTTCCAGAAGTTCCTCAAAGGTATCAAATTCGTTCAACTCACCCGCTCGCTGTAAGCTGTCTTGAAAATGCCGGGCGATATTTTCCCCTTCCGGTTCTTGCGCCCCGGGCGGTGGCGTAACATACCATTCACACCCCAGCAAAGCATTACACCGGGTCGCCATACTGTTGCGGATATCCCAATTTTTCTCTTCCAATTCCGAAGCAAGACGGCACAGATCCGCCGGCGATCCGGCATCTGCACGGCGAATGATATCCTCGATTTCCACCGGATTCAATTCAGTACGGAGACGATTGGAATACCGGTCCGTAATTTCATGAACAACACGTTTGTGCGTTTTGTCAAATTTCATAGATGCTTTTCCTGTTGTTTGTTAAAAAATCAAAGTCTTCACAGAATAAACACTATTGACAATAAAATTACAATTATTTTTTGATTTTTGAGTTTATTTTACCTCTTTTATAAACATATCAATACAATTAATTTGACAAAATTAAATAAAAACTACTTGATTTTTATAATTTTTGAGGCATATTAATATACGCAGGCGTGTTTTTGCAATTTCATCGGATGATTATTTTTTTCGTAAAGCAAAAAACACACTGTGATAATACATTCATCAAAAAAAACAGAGTTTGCTGTTTTACTCGGGCAGAAAAAAAATCCATAAAACATACTGGGATTTCCTATACTGCATACGGGAAGGAGGTAAAAAAAACAGAATGAAAAAAATAATCAGTAACCAAAAAGAATTTTTGAAAGGAAAAAAACAATGAGTAAAAAAAACAAAAAGACTCCAACCAGAATGAAAATGCGGTTGAAAGATCTGGGATTATCACAAACAGAATTGGCACGACGGGTCAACAAAAATGTTTCCCTGATCAATCATTTCTGCATCCATGGTGTCAAGACGGTACGCGTGGCTAAGGAATATGCAAAAATTCTTTGCTGCCGTCCGGAAGAATTGCTTGATTTATAATGGAGCCGGATCATGACAAAAAATAGTACGTTTATTTCATCAAAGGATACGGAGAACAACATATCCATCGGAAATATTCTGCAGTGTGCTGTCGAGACAGAAAAATACGGCTGGACACCCGTAAGAGCGCGGATCCTTACAGAACGCCGCATCATTGCCGCACTCGACCGCGCTGCCAATTCGCCGGATTGGTGGCGTGTAAACAGAATGCACTATTATCATCCGGAAATCAGTCATCAGCAAATCGCAATGCTCCTCGGCGTCAGCCGGCAAACCGTTACTCACTGGATCAATTGCGTGGAAATCCCCGAAGATGATTATGATTCCCTGCCTCAAATCTGTAAATTGGAGAAAAATATATGACCCCGCAAAATTCTGAAATCGGACCGATTACCAACTCAAGTATCCTGAAAATTATCGCAAAAGAATGGGAAACGCTCAGCACGGAATGTGCTGCCGCACTCGCAGAAAAAGACCGGCGTATCACCGAATTCGCGGAACGGGAAAACCGTATGTTCCTCTCCGTTTATTCTCCATTATTGAAAAAGGAAAAGGAGTATAAAGAAGAAATTCTCCATGCCATTAAAAATCATCCGGAATGGCTTGATGGAAAAAAACGGAGCTGCCGCATCGGTACTGTCACATTCGGACTGCGTACTCTCCCTGCAAAATGTATCGTAACCGATGAAAAAGCATTAGCGGATTATGCCGATAAACATGCGTTGCAACTCTATACCATCCGTTTCAAATGGCTGGATGCCGCAATCAAAAAACATTGGAAGGATGTGAAAAAGAATATCCCCGGTATAACAATCACTCCGGCGGAAGAAACTACATTCCTGCGTTCCGATTTATTGCCGTAAAATAACAGCTGTCCGGCAGATCACTCAAGACTCTGCCGGATGGCTTCCGCAGAGACCGGTCCTTCCCGCAAAATTTTCCAGTTATCATCGCCATCAACCAGAATAACGGTCGATGCTTTGGAATCGGCGGAAATTGCGCCGGAATCAAGAATATAATCCGGCTTTTCCCCTAAACTGCATAAGGCATCACTTACATTTAATGTGGAAGGTTCACCGGACCGGTTTGCGCTGGTGGATGCCAGAACTTTTCCATATTCACGCAGCAATTGCAATAACAACGGGTGATCCGGTATACGGAAACCGAATGTCCCACCTTTTCCGTCCGGCACAACCAGCGTAATCGGACCCGGCATAAAGGCATGGGCGATTTTTCTTGCCGTTTCCGGCAACGTTGGAACAAACTCGTATACAAAGTCCAATGAAGGGAGAAACGCTGCAAGCAACTTGTTGGGATCCCGGTGTTTCATCTGATAAATCCGTTCTCTGCCGGATGTACTGTACCAGTCACAAACAAGTCCATATACCGTTTCAGTCGGAACAAGGAGTACAGCATCTGTCTTTGTATGGAGCAAATCAACGGCATCCATTACACTGCCGGAAAGGTTATCAGATATCATAACAACAGGTCATTCGGTATAAATGTAAACAATTTCGCCTTCACGGGAATAACGGAATTTTTCACGGGCGACACGTTCAATTGCAGAACTCTTGTGTTCCAAATCATGAATTTCTTCCCGTAAAGTATGGCGTTCTGTACGGCGGCGGTTCAACAGTTCGTTCAACTCTGCAACCTCTGCCTGAGTCGTACGGTATTTTTTATATACAGGCACAACCAGATAAGCCGAAAAGACGAGAATTACGCCTAACAGCACATAAATCGCTACGCTTAAAATTTTGTTTCCCATACTATAAATCTCCGTAATACAGATGATCCGCATTACGCAGATCTTTCTGTATTACTATACCACAACTTTTTAAAAAAGCAAATTTAAACCATTTCGATGGCAAATAATGCAAATTCTTCCAACTTGTCCAGCTTGAATTTCAATACCCCATCCGCAAATGTAAATGCACACGGCTGTTCTTCCGGCCCCACTGTAATCCGGCGGATTCCGTCAACGCCCGGCAAGACCAGAGAAAATTCCAAATCATAAATCGGCAGAGCGGGCAATTCAACCGGCAAATTCAAACAGGAAAAAATGTAACGGTTCGCTGCTTCCTGACGGAATAAGGTACATTCCACACAAGCCGGCGCATTCGTCGTAACAATGGTTGTCCCGCCCGCCAGTTTTTTCCATAACGCACCCATTGTCTTCCGGTGAAAATCAATATTGATTTCTTCCGGAACACCTGCACAATAAACCACTTCGCCTTTTCCGTAACGATGGGATACCAATGCCGGAGCATCCGTAAAGATCATCGGCGGATTGCTGATGGCGGATCCAAATTTCCATACTTCAAAAATCCCGGAAACCGGTAACGCCAATGTCCCGATCACCGCAGTATCCGGGTCTGCAGTGATTTTTACCTGACGGCCTTCGATGGTCAACGGGTAATCCCGGACAGTTCCCGGGATCGCATTTTCATCCGTCGGTGCAATATAAGTCAGAGGCTCTGTCTTTTCTCCGGCGTAATGGACACCGAACAGATCAGACAGGCGGAAATCTTTTTGAATACCGGAAGATACATCATACAGAGATGTTTCACCGGAGGCATATACTTTGCCGCCATTGCGTACATATTCTTTCAATGCCGCACATTCTGCATCGGACAAACAATAACTGCTGCTGAGGATGATCAGTGACAAATCTTTCCACGCCGCAGCATCACACCCGTGTACAAAACGGAATAATAAATGATTTTTCTGCAAAATATCTACAATCCGGATCTGCCGTTTATCATAAGCCCAATCCGCATCCGTTTCCGGATCCAGCGGGCCCTGCGGACAACGTTCCGGATTGATCATGGAGTCAGTATTGTAAAAAATTCCGATATCACCACACGGTTTCGATGCGCCGCTGATAAATTTCCGGTATTTGCCGTAGGAATCATTGATTTTCCCTGCCATATCATAATAACGGCCGTCAAGCGTGCCGCGCGGGTCAATCGCATCAATCTGGGTGAACGATGCCTGATTGGCAATGGCGGCATAACTGCGCATCAGAAGATTTTCATATGTCCGGGTCGTTGTATGATGTTCCAAATTTTCACAACGGGGTGTCATAAACTCCATCGGGCGGAATTTGGAGAGAGAACTGAATAACTTACAAACGTATGACTGCTCCATCCGGTCCCCGACAAAATCCCCGGCAAGATAATCCGTGGATTGGAGAAAGCCTTTTCCGATCCCGCTTTTTCTGCCCAAACGCAAACTGGCACTTTGCAATGTGACCGTCCGTTCCGGTGTCCGTTTCTTTACAATGGCATAAATTTGTTCTGCAAATTCGTTGAGCCAGCGGCCATGACATGCTTCATAAACATTCCAGACGGGATCGTTCCAATCCACTTTCCGGGGAATAGCATCGTAACCGGTTTCCTTGCGGAACCGTTCCTGACATGCCGGACAATAGCAATGATAATGATTCCCGATCATATCGATCCAGAAACCGGGAGTTTCATAACCGGCATTCAATTCATCCAACAGATCAAGAAAATATTGACGGAATCCGGTATTATAACAGCACAAACCGAAACGCTGCGGGCCAAGTTCCACTGATCCTTTACCGTTTTCCGTAATAATCCGCCATTCCGGATGTGCGTCATATGCCGCACGACTCCATACATTCAAATAGATTTGCACCGGGATATTCCGTTTTTTGCATGCTTGAATGATCTCACCCAGAAAATCGCGCCCATTCAATTGTTTATGCGGGAATCCGACTTTTGTCGGCCAGTAACAAAGACCAAGACAGGATCCGGCATAGACTTCTGCAATATCCACATGGGCTTTTTCCATCATTTCCGCATAAGTATCGGCGGAAAAATCCTTCAACATTTCCGGACTCCAATCCGGGATGTGCATATCAACTAAAAGACGTGTCAAATACGTTTCAAACCAGGGTGTATTATTCATCTTCCAAAATCCTTTCCTTGATATCCGTACAATAGCACAGTTTTACTGTATTTCAAGACTTTCTTTTTTCAAAATGTGTGATATATTACCGGAAAATAAATTTTAATTTACCAAGGTGAAATCGTATTATGAATCTTTTGCTGCTTACGGAAAATGACAAACCGGAAAATCATATACTCAAAATCTCCGGCAGACGTGCCGAACACATTTATTGTGTCCTCCGCGCAAAAGCCGGTGATAAACTCCGTACTGGTGTATTGAAGGGAAATCTGGGAACCGCCCTCATTCTCGAAGCAACAAAAAAAGAAGTCACAGTCCAACTGGATGATTTCCCCCTCCCTCCCCCGGAACAGAAAGATTTGATCCCGTTAATCGCTCTCCCCCGCCCCCAGAGTTTTAAGAAAACATTGCATTTTATTGCTTCATCCGGAATTCGGAAAGCCATTTTTACCGGTGCCGATAAGGTGGAAAAAAGTTACTGGAAAAGTTCCGCGATGACTCCTGAAGCCATTCAGGAAGAACTGCTCCTCGGTCTCGAACAGGGCGGTACAACACGAATGCCGGAACTTCTGTTCCGTCCGTCGTTGAAACATTTTATGGCAAGTGAAGAATTCCGCACATTGACTGCCGATGCCGTCTGTTTAATCGCCCATCCCAGAGATGCACAAAAATGCCCGGCACAATTACCGGGCAAAGTTGTTTGTGCCATCGGACCGGAAGGCGGATACCGGGAGGAAGAAGTTACAGCATTTCAAAATGCCGGATTCCAATGTGTGGAAATCGGACAACATATTCTCCGTGTGGAATTTGCTCTTTCCTGTCTCTATGGCAGATTAGTTCCGTTTTGATTTATTTAAGCGGAAATTGTTTTACATCCAGTTTCTGATCACACTCATTCCAACTGTGAACGGTCAGCATATTTCCTCTCCGTTCCACACGCATAAATCCACCGTAATGTGCAACAAGAATCGGGTAATCATGTACCAGCGTCGGACGGCCGCTAAACCGTTTGACATTTAACGATTCTATCACATCAGCCCCGGGCGCAATATAAGAATAACTGTGTTTATGACCGCTCAGGAACAAATCAATCGATCCCGCAGGAAAATGCCGGAAGATTTTTTCCGCAGCATGGGCTTCCGAATCATCAGCCATCAACGGCGCAACATGACTCAACACAATACGATTACGGGCATTTTTGAATTCCGGAGTCTCCACCAGCTCTTTCAAAAAGGCTTCCTGTTCTTCATCCCAGCGACGTTTTGCTTCCAGCGGAAGATCGCCTTGCACTTCAAACGTAATAAACATCACGCCGCCATGATGAAACACGTAATGTCCTCTGCCGAATAATTCCCGGAATGCGCCCTTGCCGCATCCGCGGAATTCATGATTCCCGCGCATATAATGGAATGGCTTTTTCCAATATTTTACAGAGGAATCCAGAAACGAATCATAATACAAGGAACGATCCAAAGAACTGGTGAGCATATCGCCAAGGTAAACTGCAAATTCACAATCCCGGATCTCCGGATGTTGAATGATTTGTGAAAAACGAACTGCATCATCATGGGTATCTGCCAGTAAAAGAAACGAAAAATCGTCCGTTTCCGCTTTCATCGTGCGGAATTCACCGTCCGCATATCCGATCCGATATTCATAAACCGTATCCGGCTCCAAACCATCCAAATGTACACGGCGTAATTTGCGATTGTTTGACACCGCACATTCCGTTACTGTATCATATTCCGTATCCCCTTGTTTACGGATCTCAAGTTTCGTTTCACTGGCACCAACGGTCTCCCAACCAATGGATGCACGGTCGGTGGAAACCTGAAAAATCCACGGTCCATGTTCGATATAATCTTCCGGAAGCGTAATCGAAAACTCCAGAAATACTTCGACATCGTGACCATATTCGATTTTGCTGGCAGTCTGAAGTTCACCGGTACGTTGCCGCAATAAATTGAAACGCAGTGTACGATCGAAATTTCCCAAAAGACGGAACGGAATCACAAATTCCGCTTCCCAATAATGATCTTCCAATACGGTAATACGCCCCTGCCAATCATTCAATCCGGCATAAATACTGTGACGGCCTCCCCCTGCTCCGAGAACAAAATGGCGATACCACGGGTGTTCCCCCATGTTTCCCAACATCAACTCCAGATTGTCCCCCTGCCAGACAGCATAGGCATCCCCGGAACTGCGGGTATTGATGGTTTCCGGTTCCTGGCATTTCACCGTGATATAAAGATTTTCCAGATCCCGGCGAATTTCTGTCTCGGTTTTTACCTGTGAGATAACATCCGTGCGGAATTGATACATCTCCTGTAAACGGAATAATTCAACCGATTTCATATATCCACACTTTCGATGGCTGTTCAGCGGCAAGTTTTATATACTTCACCACATTCCATGTATTTTGTTTCAAACTGGCAGGCATATCTTTCCTGCAGGATCTCGGCAAGATATTTCATGCCTTCCCGTTCGGATACAATATGACCGAGAATGATCAAGGCTTTATTGAATCCTAAATCTCCGGCATCCCGCGCATATTCCCCAAGCATCCATTCACAGGTTTCACCGACAAGAACAAGGTCAACATCCGGAGAACGCAAGGATTCCCAAACGCCACCTGGTGTACCGAATGCAAGAGCGATCCGTTTGCAAACCGCATCCTGATTTCCGCAAACACGGACATTATCTCCGCCAAGATCGCGGAACCGTTCAGCAATTTGCCGAACCGTTACCGTCTGATCCGGAATTAAGGTTACATTGGCATAATATCCTGCATCCACAATTTTACCGGTAAGCCCGAGGGCACGGCAATTACCTTCCCGGATCATATCGACGGCTTTTTTGTGAGGATGATCATGGAAACGCCAGACAGCCATGCCGGTCTTTTCCAGCAAAGCAGTCTTGGCTTCTGTCACAGGGTCATTTTCCAGTTTATCTTCCCAATGATCGTAAAATGTCGGTTCATGAACGATGATCAACTGTGCCCCCCATTCATGGGCTTCTTTGATCAATTTTGCAGTAGCGTGCATCGTTACAACGACTTTTTTCAGTTCGGTATCCCCGCTGCCGCATTTCAAAGTATCACAAGTCCGTTCCAATTCAAACGGCTTTTCTTCTTTGCACCAGGCAAAAAGTTCATTCATCAGCTCATTGACCGTCATCTTAAAAATCCTCTTATAAACGGTTATTCATTTAACATTTTATTCCGTTTTGCAATAATGTAATTGCAAACATTGTCACCGGCAACGTTACATGCCGTTTCAAACATATCCAATACCGGATTGACACCCAATGCCAACGCTGCAATCAGCATTGTCTGTGCATCAGTCAACCCCATATTGGCAAGAACCATGAACAACAGAAATACGGATCCGCCGGGGATACCACCGGCACCGACTGCAGCAAACGTTATGGAAATCACCAGAATCAGCAGAGAATATGATGACATATTGATCTGGAACATATTTGCCGCAAGAATTGCAAATAC